>JAYVEJ010000348.1:0-4873 GCA_043748885.1 Luteolibacter sp.
GCATGAACCTAAGGGATTGAAATTATACGGAAAGACTTACTCCACGCCTTTATCCGACCCGGTGGGCGGTTGCCGCTCGCATGGTAACATTCTCTAAAATATTACAGTGAAATGTTACCATGCGAGAACCCCTACCACGCTGACCCCTACCACGTGATCAGCCCTAGAGTCTGAGCATTTATCTTGCGGTGAACTCTAGGCAATAAATGTCAAAAAAATGAGTATTTTGTAAATAATCCTTCCATTAACCCAAAATTTCATTTGGGTAGCCGCATGAAACCCAATTCATTTCCTCGCCACTTCCTCAGCATCGCTTCCAGCGCCCTGCTCTGCATTTCTTTCGCCCACGCCGCCGACGTCACCTGGGACATCACCCCGGGCACCGTCGGGATTGGTAATGGCTCATTAACAGGCGGCTCCGGAGTATGGAATACCTCCACCGGTAACTGGACCACCAATGGCGGCGTCAACAACCGGGCTTGGGTCAATGCCAACAACGACACCGCCCTTTTCGGCGGCACGGTCGGCACCGGTATCGTCACCCTCGGCACCGGTATCACCGTCGGTAAACTGATTTTCAACACCCCAAATTACAGCATCACGGGCGGCACCCTGACTTTCGGCACGGCCGGCGTGATCACTGCAAACGTGAACGCAAATATCCGTTCTGTTCTCACGGGCAGCGCCATCACGAAGACCGGCACCGGCACGCTGACCCTGTTCGGGAATAATAGTTACACGGGGACGATGACGGTCAGTGCCGGAACGCTCTCGATCGGAGACGGCATAACCAACGGCACCCTTAGCAGCTCTTATCGGGTCAATAGCCCCGGGGCTCTCCGCATTCGCTATAATGTGGTTGGCGTGCCAGCGTCTTGGACTGGAACCATCTGGAACAATTTCACGGGCAATGGAACGTTAGCCTTAGCCACTGGGAAAAGTGGTGACGGTTGGGGTAGTGCGGCGCTTAGGAGTGATTTTACCGGGACATTGCAGATCCAAAGCGGTAGAGTCGCTACCAACTCGGTAACAGGAGGCGGATTTGGCGGCGCGAAGGCCATCACGGTTCTGGCAGGCGGTCAGCTCACGGATTGGATGGGTAGCGTGATCACTCAAGATCTTACAATTGCAGGCACCGGCTATGGGGAAACCAACTTGGAATGTGCCGTCCGCATGAGTGATGGAGCGACTCCTTCCGTCCTGTCGGGTCTGGTGAACCTGTCTGCCAACGCCACGATCGGGGCAAAAAGCACGGGCATCCTGACGAACGTGATTTCCGGAGCTGCTGGGTCCACGCTCACCATCGGCACCTCGTATTGTAACGGGAGGGTCATCCTTGCCGGTGCCAACACCTATGCTGGAACTACGACAATTGAGGTCGGGACACTTCAGATTGGTAATGGCGGAGCTGCCGGTAACTTGGGCGCTGGCGCGGTTACTAACAACGGCACTTTGGTATTCAACCGGTCCGGTACGATGAACGTTGCGCAAGCCATCACCGGCTCAGGAGCAGTCAAACAAGAGGGTAGCGGAACTGTCACCCTTACCGGTGCCAATAACTATCTCGGCGTGACCACGATCAATGCCGGAACGCTCGCGATCGGTGACGGCACAACTAACGGTACCTTTACTGGCTCATCTCAGATCAATAGCCCCGGAACTCTCCGCATTGGTTACAATACGAGTGGCGTGCAGGCGTCTTGGACTGAAACCATTTGGAACAATTTCACGGGCAACGGAACTTTAGCCTTAGCCACTGGAAAAAGTATTGACGGTTGGGGAACTGCTGCACTGACGAGTAATTTTACTGGGACCTTGCAGATCGAAGGCGGCAGGGTCGGCACCAACTCGGTAGCGGGAAGCGGTTTTGGCGGCGCAGAGGCCATCAAGGTTCTGGCAGGCGGTCAAATCATGGATTGGAGGGGGAGCGTGATCACCCAGGATCTGACAATCGCAGGCACCGGCTATGGGGAAGGCAGCTTGGAATGTGCGATCCGAATGAGCGATGGAGAGACGCCTTCGATCTTGTCGGGTTTGGTGAACTTGTCCGCCAATGTCACCCTCGGTGCGAAAGGCACGGGAATTTTGACGAACGTGATTTCAGGAGCTGCTGGATCTGCGCTCACCGTTGGCACCTCGTATTGCAACGGAACAGTTATCCTCGCGGCTGACAACACCTATGCCGGAGCCACGACCATTGCGGTCGGAACCCTTCAGGTCGGTTACGGCGGAGCAAGCGGTACTTTGGGTGCTGGCACGGTTATCAACAACGGCACCTTGGTATTCAACCGGTCCGGCATGGTGAACGTGGCGCAAACCATCACCGGCTCAGGAGCCGTTAATCAACAGGGCGTCGGGAATGTTATCCTTGCCGGTGCCAATGACTATCTCGGCGCGACCACGATCAGTGCCGGGACACTCACTCTCGGGCGAAATGGAGCATTGCCGACTGGCAGCGCGGTTTCCATTCGGGGTGCGACGCTTCATGCTGGCACCTCTATCAATAGCGCGGGGACGCTCGGGATTACGTTCGGAGGCGTGGGGCCCACGAAGATCATTTTCGGCTCGGGAGCGACTCTGGCATTCGCTAACAGCACCGCGTTGGTCTGGACGGACTTTCTTCAGCTTGGAGGAAACTTTGTCTCAGGTGCTTCACTGCGTGTGGGCACCACCAGCGGCGGGCTCACCCCTTCCCAGCTCCAACGGATCATCGCTCCGGGCTTCGGAGGTTTTTCGCTCAATGCCCAAGGCTACGTTACCGCCACTGCTCATACAGTGGCGAGTTATAGTACCTGGCAAATGGCCAATAGCACCAATCAAAGCTATAGCGAAGATCTCGATGGTGATGGGGTGACAAATGGAATCGAATACTTCCTTCATGGCACTGGCGATAGCAGCAGCGCCGATGTTTTTGCGAGCTTCACCAGCAGCGCCGGTAACCTCAGTGTCACTTGGACTAAAGCTTCCAGCTATCTTGGCATCTACGGCAAGGACTTCGTGGTCCAGACCTCCTCTACCCCGGTCTCTGGCCCCTGGACCAACCAATCCTCTGGCAGCAACTTGGTCCTGAACGGAAATTCCGTAACATTCATCTTCCCCGCAGGTTCCGAAACCTTTGTCCGCCTTGTGGTGAATGGAACAGTTCAGGAGGCACCCTTAGTGATCGATACTTCAAATGCCATCCCGCTACGCAATGCGGTCTATCGGACACACCAGTTTGCAGTTTCGTTCGTCGGAAGTGCGATCAAACCAAGCAATGGGATTCCCTTCTTTGAGGCCAACTTCGACACCGGAAGCTGGCAGACCTGTCTGCCCTACGGCGCCCTCAACAAGGCCAACCTGATTGTGGATGCAGCCAACATCCGCACGGATTGGGGCACGCTTGCCGACAAGGTGCGCGGTCAATTAATCCTCAAGAGCCGGGATGGCTTAACCAGCTACACGGCCAACAATTTTACTTTCTATGCCATGAAAAACGAGGATGGCACAGACATGGCGGACGATAGGACCATTGCGCAATCAAATGCGATCGTCGGAGCATTCCCAACCCGTGACTCCATCGTGGCGGTGCTCACAGCCAAGTATTCCACCAACGGCATCGGTTCTGGAATCATCTCAGAGTCTCCCGGCGGCAACTTTGTGGCCAACTGGAGTTCTCACAAATCTTATCTGAAGTTTGGAAATGATCCCGCCATGGCCGCCCGCCTGAACTGGTATAACTGGTCGCCTTGGTTTACTGGCCAGGCCGATTTTGATCCAATCGTCGTTCCGGGCTTTAAAGTCAGCTACCGCTTTCCCGCCGTGGCGGGGCAGACATACCCCGATATCGTCATGCCCAACCTGATCGCAACGATTGATACGGGTGCCCCCGATCTCACCATGCGGCTAGGCCCTAACAATCCCCAACTGCAGGCTCCCTACAGTCAGTTCTTCAACAGCACCCGAGTGCCCTCTTGGTATAGTACGGACAACTGCCGAGTGGTGAACTACGGAGTCAACATTGATATCGAATTCACCGGAAGCACTGGGAAAACCAATTCTTACTCATTCCCAACCGCTGACACCAATGGCCAATTCTTGCCTAACACCTCATTTATCGGCCACTGGAATTCACGGGTCCCATGGTATCCCAACAGTGCAGATATGCCGACCAACCGCATGAATATGGGCAATAATATTTTCTTCTTCTGCAAAGTTTATTATTGGGACATCACTAATCAGCGCGTCGGATTTTTCTTTAATTAACCCCATCCTAGACTCGTGAATGGGGGTCATTGCTCACGGATTAACAAAACTTTGACTTATTGTTAGTCCGTTTACTCTGACCCGATTCACTGCTCCCATTTATGGCGGTTAAAAATTCCAAATTCACCGCCAAACGCCAAGGTCGCGGAGGTTTTTTGGTGACTAGCGGTGGAGAAATTTCCTCCGATGAAGAGAATGAGCAGTGTCAGGAAGATAGTGGCGAGACTTGGCAAACGGCAGGACCAGAATGATCAGAGTAGGCAAGGAATATCACGAGATTTGATATAACATCATTTGTCGAAATGCGTCACCTGACCAAGTTTAAATTCGCCAGATTCGCTAGATTCGCGGTTTCTCAAATCTGCTCTTCGCTTGGGAAATAATTCCTAGCTGCAAAGAAAAAGAGTCTGCGAATCCGGCGAATCGAGCGAATCTTTTTGAAGAGGACGATCATGGATCGGAACTGAGTCATCCAAGTTGGCTATGAAGTGGAACTTTCAGAATCAAGCAACTTACTCAAATTGTTACCAAGCGAGGGCTGGTACCCTCAACACTACTGACCCTAAACACTACTGACCCTAAACACTATTGGGCGCTGCGAGGTTGCTTGGGCTTGGGTTGTCGGGGG
>JAYVEJ010000349.1:0-4872 GCA_043748885.1 Luteolibacter sp.
AGATCTTGCGATCAGCGGACCGTCGTTTGTGGTAGTCGGAGGTGAGACGAATGGTGAGGCGATGGACACTTTGTCTCAAGTGCATGATTTATACCGGAAGGAAGGGGTTAGAATGGAAGAGGCATATCATGCCCGCGAAAAAGCAACTGCGGAAAGGTATGCTTACTTGCTGAAAAACCCACCCGTGCCGGAAGATATCGTGATCCGTTTCTGGCAGCGCGATCAGCCGACCGGGAAGTAACCTCTATCGAAAACAAACCATGAATTCATTCATCAAACTTTCGGGAGCGGCTATCGGTCTCCTATTGGCATCCGGTTCACTCACGGCCGATCCGCTCGACGAACAGATGACCTTTGTCCCTTGGACAGGCGGTAATTGGAAGTCCGAATGGCCCGGAGTCTCGCAACGCACTTATTTCTACCAATGGTCTGCGGATTTGGTGACTTGGCATTATGCGCCGTTCATGGCGTTCGGGACTGGTGGTCATGAATATTTTATGGCGTCTAGCCCAGCCAAACTCTTCGTCCGGCTTCATCGCCATGATGACTTTTCTATATTAACTTTTCAGCAGGCGACGGATGCCGACTTCGATGGCGACGGACTCAGCAATCTATCAGAGGTGATGGATTACAACACTTTCCCTCTGTTATGGGATACGGATGGCGATCTGGTGCCGGACGGTCTCGAAGTCCAGCTCTACCAATCA
Source organism: Luteolibacter sp. (assembly GCA_043748885.1). Taxonomy (GTDB): domain Bacteria; phylum Verrucomicrobiota; class Verrucomicrobiia; order Verrucomicrobiales; family Akkermansiaceae; genus Luteolibacter. Next base: position 708 of record JAYVEJ010000349.1, read on the forward strand.
CCATTGCTAAACAACGCCACTGCTGACGATGACTCTGACGGCATGAACAACGCGGAGGAATACCTAGCCGGGCGTGATCCTGCAGTGGTCGATCCGGTGATAGACCCGTCGTCCCGGTCGCTGGATGTCTTCAATCTAACTTCTTTCTAAACCATGTCTTTTATTAATCGATTGTTTTTAGTCACTGCATTCTCGCTTGTTAGCATGGTAGGCAAATCCGCAGCGCAATGCACCACCTGCGACGGCGACGTGAAGGTGGATTTCAAAGGAGCAATGTGTATTGATGGATCCTTCACCCTGCAATTGCATGATAAAACCACCACTCCCGCGACAGGAGAAGATTGCGCCTATGCCTATTCACCACCATTGCCGGAGAAGGTGAAGCTGAAGCCGGATAAGGCTTATACGCTAACGCTGACCGCGATTCCCAGTGAAGGAGCCAATGGCGGGCTCAGTTCCGTTCATCTTGAAGTCATCTGTCCACCTTGTTACAAAGTTTACATCGATGGCGTAGAAACGTCCGTTTACAACGATGGCGGGCCGGGATGCGGCACTGGGCAGGGACTCACAAAAACCTTCACAGTAATCATCAAGCCCAACTCGTCCGGGGGAACCGGCTCGGGAGGGAACGGCACCGTTTCTGCGGGTTCAAGCTCCGGTGGCTTGAGCGGGGATTTTTCGCTGGGTGGTTCAACTAACGGTTCCGCCGGGGCGATTTCTTTTTCGTCGGGGACCATTACGTCAGATTTGTTCACGCCGGGCGTGTTGAATTACGAAAGCGTCTCCCCGGATGTCGATGTGGTTCGTGATCCCGGAACCCATGTTTTACGTCAGATCAAGGCTCCGGAAGTTCTGGCAGACATCGTCACTCTCACCGCGACTTCCTATGAAATACGATTCTATCCCTCGGCACAAGTAGGTGCAAAAGCGGCGGGAATCTATCCGGTATCAGGAAATCCGTTAGGTGGACTCTATCCGGTCACAGGCAGCCCCTCGCATCTCTGGCGGTTTTCAAGCCCGACAAACTCCGCAGCCACTCCAGTCATCCAAGTGACGGAAATCCAGGGCACCGTCCAAACCGACCAAATCTTCAGCTTCATCAGCGGCACTTGGATGTCCGAAATCCCCGGAGTCCGGGCGGAAACCCGAACCGAAACCCTGCTCGATACTGTGGACCCGGGAATTAAAGATTCGCAAATTGAAACGACGGTCTTTCATCCCGTAAGCGGCTTGACTGTCTCCAAAGTGCGCAATGTGTATCATGCGTTTCCATGGGGCACCGAGAAAATCAGCAGCGTGGAAGATCCGGCAGGAGACGCCCTAACAACCACCTGGGCGTATCATGATAATGCGTCCGAACCCGACAACTACGCCCGCTTGAAATGGGTGGTGCAACCTGATGGCTCCTGGCAGTGCTACGATTATTATGGTAATGGTTACAGAAGTGATGGGAAAATCCACTACACCTATCGACCATGGAAAAACCTTCCTGCGTTGCCATCGGACGCTACGTTGACGAATTGCCACGTTACGGCTTATGAATACGCCCCTCAGGGAAATTCGTATTTCCAGTCGGAAGTTTGGTATATCGAAGTTCATGTTCTTGGCGTGGAGGTTTCGGAAAACTATATCTGGCCGCAACCAATCACTCTTTATTCTGGAACCTCCCCTATATGGACCGGTTTCGAAGAAATGGAGGATCTGCCTGCAATCATCAGGGGGCAAGGTTCCTACTACAACGAAAGAACGACCGCTACAATCGCCACCACTTCCGACGTTCCATACTATCTTCGAGGCCGCCTCGCTTACGTTAAGGAGCCTGACGGTCGACAAGAAGTCCATGCCTACGAGAACGGCAATTACAATCCGTCAACCCATGTGTTTTCACCTTCGCCCACTGGCGATCACCTCCGGGAATTCATTTACCATGTGACCGTCGATAATCCATACGGTATTGACAGGAAAACCCTCCGAACCGTCAGGATCACGAGTCCCGGAGGAGGACTTCTGAACGAAGAAACCCAAGTAAAAACCGCATCCGGTCATGTCACCGTGAGCACCACACTGCACAGCTATGATGCGGGAGGCCACCTCGTTCTAACCACGGTGAACGGACGCACCACCTACGAGGCAACCTGGCAGAATGGCAGGCTTGCTACAGAAACCGACGAGCAGGGCATCACCACCACCTTTGACGTATATGATGCGGAAGGCCGGGTCACTCAGGAAACCCGCTTGGGGATCGTCACCGTTCGGGTATTCGATCCCGCAGGAAATCTAACGTCAACCACCCGCAGCTCGGGCGGCTTGAGTCTGGGAACCTCCACCGGATATGACCTCGCGGGAAGGGTGACTTCCGAAACCTCGGAAGACGGTTTGGCTGCCGGAACCGTTTACACTAACGGAGGCCGGATCACCATCCGCACCCGTGCCGACACTTCCACTGAAATCACCACCCGTTATCTCGATGGGCAAACGCAATCCATCACCGGCACCGGCGTTTTCGCCCGTTATTTTGACTACGGCACCGATGCCAACGGCTTTTGGACCAAGGAATCCATTGGATCGGAAACGTCACCCCGCTATTCCCAAAGCTGGCGGAACGAGAAGGGCGAAACCTGGCTTTCCGCTATTAGCGGACCATCCGGCCCGATCTACACGACAACCACCTTTAACCCCTATTATGTCGGGCGACCCATCGCCCGCACGGTTCCCGGTGAAGCAAAAATTCTATACGCCTACGATCCTGACATCGGATCGCTCGTGCGGGAGGCGAGAGACCTGAATGCCAACGACACCAGCGATGACGAATCTGACACCATCAGTGAAACGAATACTTCATACATCGAGGATAGTGGGAATTGGTTCCGCGAAACCGTAAGCAGCCAATATGAAACCGATGGCAGTGCCACGCCATCCGTTCTTTCCACCTTCCGCGAGCAACTAACCAGCCTTGGTGCCGGCATCGCCTCCGCCACCCAGTCCATCGACTCCCAAGGTCACATCACTAACCAGACCACGGCCATCAACCGTGCCACCCGCACCGTCACCGTCACCACCGATGTTCCAAACTCCACTTTAGATGCCATACAAATCAGCACCGACGGCAAACTTTTTTCCACTACTACGCCCACCGTTGCCACACCCACCTTATATAACAGCTACGACACCTTGGAACGTCCCACCGCCGTCACCTCACCTCGGGGCGTGGTGACCACAACTGTCTATCACCCGACGACCGGACAAGTGTCCAGCGTCACCCATGCGGGAAAGCAAACCTCATACACTTATCACCCCGCAGGAAATCCGGGAGCCGGAAAAGTCGCCACCGAGACCCTGCCGGACACCCAAGTCATCCGCACCTCCTACACCCAGCGCGGCGAAGTTTTCCATATCTGGGGCGGAGCCACTTACCCGCTAGAACGCACCTATAACAACTACGGCCAGCCGCAATTCCTCAAAACCTACCGTGGCGGCACCGGATGGAACGGCAGCACTTGGCCCGCCTCGCCCGGCACTGCCGACACCACCGAATGGACTTATTATGAAGCCACGGGTTCTCTCCATCAGAAAATCGATGCGGCAAACAAAGCCACCACCTACACCTATCACAACGCCAGCGGCAAACCCAAAACTTGCAGCTATGCCCGTGGTCCCGTCACGACCTATAACTGGAATCAGCTAGGACTTCCCGAATCCACCACCTACAGCGACACCACGCCGCCCGTCGCCAGCACCTATGACCGTGCCGGAAGGAGAAAAACCCTCGCCGACGCAGCAGGAGTTCATAATTTCACCTACCCGGACGAGCTGACCACCATCGAAACCATAACCGACGGCATCCTCCATAACGTCACCCGCTCTCTCACCCTCGACACCTATCAAAGACCTTCATCCACTGCCATCACCTCTGGGAATGCCAGCCATTCCAACAACTACCACTACACCGCCAACTCCCGTCTGGATCACGTCGCCACCGGCGCGGAAACCGCCACTTACGCATATCTGGCAGATTCCGATGCCATCCAGTCCCTAACCTTCAAATCTGGCAGCACCACTCGCCTCGCCACCACACGAAGTTACGACACTTCCGACCGCCTCGATGGCGTCACCCACACTTATAACACCTCGCAATCCCAATCCTTCGGCGTCTCCGAGTTCGACT
>JAYVEJ010000350.1:0-4869 GCA_043748885.1 Luteolibacter sp.
TGATTAAAATTCAAAAATCGTGTGCTCGGTGCTGAAGAAAATCGCCGAGTTGGCGCAATCCACGAAGCGGGCTTCATCCTCTGAGAGGATTCGGTTTGCTTCCAAGCCTTCAGGGGTTTGGAGCGACGCGGCGAGCGATTCTGGACTATCCCACCAGACCTCGGTGATGCCGTCATACATATCGGTGATCCCACGCGGCTGCTGGGCGGCGGCATTCAACATGGGATTTTGGATGGTGTGGCTCTGGACGTAGCGCTTCATCCCGAGGATCGGTGCCTTCTCGCGCACCAATGGGCCGTGCTTGTTGAGCCAGTAATCGTAAAACTCTTCAACCGATAGAGATGGCAGCCGACGAACGCAGTAAACACACTTCAACATGCCGAAGTGAATAAATTAACTTTTCTTAACTGTCATCAAAATTCTCTGGAATTTCAGATAATCCATCAGCCGCTCAGCCCGGCTATTTCACCGGTGAAAAATCCGTGGCCTTTAGAAGCTCGGATTTCACGCCGTCTGGAATCGTGAGCGAACCACCGGCGGCAGTTTCGGATTCCGACTTCACCTTGATCCAATCAGCGTCTGCCACGAAGGCGGCGAACGATTTCTCACGGGCTTCCGGCGAGGCATGATAGAGGAAGTAGATGAGCGTATCGTCCGCACCCGCTTGTCCGGCGGATGGCGTGAAGTAGCCGAAATGTTTCATCCCGTGCTGGGAAAATAGCGCCACGGTGTGCTGCCGGAAACGATCCAGAAGGCGCGGCAGATTGCCTGGGGTCGCCGTGTAAGTCCGCATCTCAAAAGTGTGCGGTGCGCCCGCAGCGTCCACTTTCATCTCGGGCGAAAAATCGGTTAGCGTTAGGAAACGGCTATCCACTTTTTCCACGAGGGTGCCCGATGTTTCAGAAGCAGCCTTGGCGGCAACCCACTCAGGGTCGGCTTGGAATGCCTTCCATGAGTTTTCACGAGCCGCCAAATCCGGGTAGAATAGCAGATAGACGAGCAACCGCTGCGGATTTTCCACGGGCATCCAGTAAGCGACATTCGTCATCCCATGGCGGGTGAAGAGCGCCGTGGTGTGATCCCGGAAACGGCTGTTGAGCGCATCCAGTTTGCCTTCGGCAGCGTGATAGATCCGCAGTTCGAGACAACGGGACGCACCATCTGCGGCTGCGGCAAACGGCGACAAAATTGCCAGTAGCATGAGTGCTAAAAATTGGATGGGTTTCATGGAATCATTCGAGATCGGTGAGGTAGCGCTCCGCCTCCAAGGCCGCCGCGCAACCTTGGCCGGCTGCCGTGATGGCTTGGCGATAGTAGTGGTCCGCCACGTCGCCTGCGGCGAAAAGGCCCGGAGTCTTGGTCGCGGTCCGGCCAGGATTCTGGAGGATGTAGCCGTTCTCATCCTTGTCCACCAGATCGCCGAGGAAGGCGCTGTTAGGGACATGGCCGATGGCCACAAACACGCAGGCCACTTCCAGTTCTTTCTCCTCACCAGTGACTAGATTCTTGAGCGTGACCGCGCGCATCTCACCCTTTTCGTCGGTGAGATACTGGCTAACGGTCGAGTTCCAGATCGGCTCAATCTTCGGATTCGCCAAAGCCCGGTCCGCCATGATCTTCGAGGCCCGCAGCTCGTCGCGGCGGTGGATGAGATAAACCTTGCTGGCGAAACGGGTGAGAAAAACGGCCTCTTCGCAAGCACTGTCACCGCCGCCGATCACGCAGACCGGCACGTCGCGGTAAAACGCGCCATCGCAAGTCGCGCACGACGTTAGACCACGGCCGATGAGCTTTTCCTCGCCCTCAATCCCGAGGTGACGCGGCGCGGCACCGGTGGCGATGATCACGGTCTTCGCTTCGAACGTTTCCGAGCCGGCCTTCAAAAGGAAACTTCCGTCGTCGCGGTGTTCCACCGACTCGACGCTGGCCCAAGCGATCCGCGCCCCGAATTTCTCCGACTGTGCCTGCATTTTCATCATCAGCTCCGGCCCCATAATTCCCTCTGGATAGCCCGGAAAATTCTCCACCTCGGTGGTGGTGGTGAGCTGGCCACCCGGCTGGGTGCCGGACAGCAGCAGTGGCGTTAGATTGGCGCGGGCGGTGTAAATGGCGGCGGTGTATCCGGCGCAGCCGGTGCCGATGATGATGACGTTTTCCATATTTCGATGAGCGTTGAAGCGCCGGAGTATTCCGGCGGATCACGGAGCGAGTCAACCACTCCCATGCAAAACGCTTGCGGTCTCTCTTTCCCAAACGTGAAAGGCCAACGCCCTCTCGCATGTGCCTCGCGTAGCCGAAGACATATTTCTTTCCCACAAGGTAGTGGCCTTCGCATCGCTCCTTGATCCCGATCATGTAGTTAAGCCGATTTTCAGCGAAACCCGATGCCCCGCAGGGGTAGCCGGAAATTAGCTGGTGGCGTGAGCCACCGGGGAAATGTTGCATCACGAAATGAACCCGGCAGGGGCGACGGATCGCATCGCGCCCATGGTATCGCGCCCTTCCACCGCTCCTGCGGGGCGGATTATTTTCCAGACGCGGGTCCCGTGGTTTCAAGTTCATCGGCCAGTGCGACATCCAGAGCGCGGATTACCGCTGCGTGGCATCGCTGGCGGCGGAGTTGTAGGTGACTCGGTGAGGAATGAGAGCGTCATGGAAGAGTAGATTGCGCATGTGCTCGCGGAAGTCACTCTCCATCACGCAGGCGTCGATGAGGTTTTCGAGGAAGGCGACGGGAATTCTCAAGCAGAGGCGAGTTCGGCCTCCAGAGGCTTTTCTTTTCTAAACCGGCTTACTCCCATGATGCTGAACCCGACAACCTGACCTTGCGCGTCCACGCGCTCCATCACCGCATCGTGGTTCGTTTCTTTTTCGTAGCCAGCGGCCTCCGAGAAGCGAACTTCTAGGAAATCCGCCTCGGCATCGAACCAGACTTTTAGTTTATCGGCCATAATTCTTCTCCTGTTTTTGGTTTATCGGTCAGATACGCGGTGACGACGAACGCATCATCTGGTAGGTATTTTACGACAACGCATAGCCATTTGCCACCCACAATTGTCTGCGCGTAAAACTCATAAAACAACCGCGCGGAGGCATCGGATCGCGAACGGTGCATGGTTTGCGGCTCGGCCAACACCCGCTCGATCTCCGCACCCATCCCCCTCATTTCCGGGTGTTCCAAAATGTGCGCCATCCGTTCCTCGGTGAGCCTCACCGCATGGCCAAAGCAACCTTGGATCGTTTTCATTGGGCGGTGCCCTCCACGATAGTGATTTCCTCCGGCGTCAGGGCGTAGAGTTCGGGATTCATACCTTGCCTTCCTGTTTGATAATGGGAGATGACGTGGAACTCGCCGTTCTTTGCCAGATGGATGAGATCTCCCGAGAAATCAAGATGGTCGATGCTGTGGAGGGAGTCCTTGAGCGCGTCGTAGGCGTAAATGGTGAAGTAGGCTGAGACGACTGATAGCTTGGAGCCATCGCGAATCTTTGCTTTCAACAAGTCGGCGACTGTTCCTCTGGAGTGGTTGTCGCGAAGGCCGGAGTCGATGGTTGGCAGAGGCATCAGTTGAGAAACAGGGGCTGGCTGGTCTTTTCGACCGGGTGCTGCCGAACTTCGATATTATTTTTCGTGAGGAACCAGCTGCAGGCGGGAATCTGGGTATGGGTGAAGAGCTGGCCGGGCAGGGCGACCATCCACCCGATGAGATGCGCCTCGATCAAGGCGCGGCGGAAGGTCTGGGAGGAGGTGTGGGGCATGTCGCAACGCCACCCTAACAATCAAGGCTTTGGCGGAAAGGACAAAAAGTGGTGCTTCTCCTTCCCTTTGGCTTGTTCCGGGCATGGGTGTAGCGGCAGCGAAGGTAGTGCCAAGATCCTCAAAGCTCCGCCTTTGTCGTGAGGATAAATTTCACGCTTGGAATCTCAAGGCTTCGATAGTCGCCACATTTCCCACAAACGAGTTGCCCCCAACTCCGATTGAGTGAGAATCCCGCCGTCCATGAGTCCTGATTTCATTCGCGAAGCCCTCCGCCAAGTCCGTTACCCCGGTTTTTCCCGGGACATCATTTCCTTCGGCCTGGTCAAGGACGTGAAGTGCGAGCCAGGTCTCGTCACGGTCCATCTCGAAATCGCCACCCGCGATCCCAAAGTGCCGGAGAAAATTTTCCAAGATTGCCACGCGATTCTCGATCCCCTGCCCGACATCGGGACGGTGAAAATCGAGATCGACGTGAAGGACGCGCCGGCCGCTGCGGGTGGCCTCGGTGGCACGGTGGGTAAGTCTTCGATTCCAGGGGTGAAGCGGATCATCGCCGTGGCTTCGGGCAAAGGCGGGGTCGGAAAATCCACGGTCGCCGCCAATCTAGCAGTCGCGCTGGCCGCGACTGGCGCGTCGGTCGGGCTTTGCGATTGCGATCTTTATGGCCCGTCGGTCGCCCAGATGTTCGGCGTGAACGAGCGGCCGATGGCCAATGAGCACGACGAAATCATCCCGCTCGAAGCCCACGGGCTGAAACTCATGTCGATGGGATTCCTGCTCGAAGACCGCTCACCCGTGATCGTCCGCGGCCCGATGGCGACTCGCTACACCCAACAATTTCTCCGCCAAGTCGCTTGGGGAAACCTCGACTATCTGGTGTTAGACCTGCCACCCGGCACCGGTGATATCCAGCTCACCATCGTCCAAACCGTCAGCGTCGATGGGGTGATCATCGTGACCACGCCGCAGGAAGTCGCATTGATCGATGCCCGCAAGGCGGTTGCGATGTTTGCGAAAGTCAACGTGCCGATCCTCGGGCTGATCGAAAACATGGCGTGGTTCGAGGGCGACGACGGCAAGCAGTATTTCATCTTCGGCAAGGAAGGCGGC
>JAYVEJ010000351.1:0-4864 GCA_043748885.1 Luteolibacter sp.
TTCATCAATGCCAGCGACGCCCGCGGGCTGGCCGCGAGCTGGATCGCCGGGTGGCCCCGAGTCGCCCCGACCAGCGCGACCACGTAGTGACGGAGTTCCTCGCTGAATCGCACATGCCGCGCCGCCGCCATGAGTTCGAGGATTTCCTCGCGGGTGGCAACCGGCTGAAGCACATCCACCGGGTGCGTTTCAGTCTGGTCTGCTAAAATCGCGGCCTCCTCGGCGGCGCTGACGTAGCCCAGCGAGCACTGCATCGCGAAGCGGTCCATCTGCGCTTCCGGCAGCGGATAAGTCCCCCGGAACTCCACCGGATTCTGGGTGGCGATCACGAAAAAGATCCCGTCCAGTTCATAGCGAGTGCCTTCGACGGTGGCTTGGCGCTCGCCCATCGCTTCTAGCAAAGCACTCTGCGTGCGGGGCGACGCGCGATTGATTTCATCGGCCAGCAAGATGTCGGTGAAGACCGGCCCGGGGTGAAATTTGAACTCCTGCGTGCGTGGATCGAGGATCGAGACGCCGAGAATGTCGGACGGCAGCAAGTCTGGGGTGAACTGCACGCGCTTGAACATCGCGCCGCTGATGGCCTTGGCGATGGCCTTGGCGAGCGTCGTTTTCCCCGTCCCCGGAAAGTCTTCTAGCAGGACGTGGCCGCCCGAAATCATGCACGCTAGGACGCGCCGCACCACTTCCGGTTGCCCCCGCACGACAGAACAAATCGCAGTTTCCAAGCGGGCAGCGGTGGCGGAAATACTCATCGGGTTGGCAATGATTTCAACGGGCCAAGGCTTGGCCGTCGAGATTTTCCTAAAAGGCGCGTTACAGTTTTCCTGCCAACTCCTTCACCAGTTTTGGCCCCTGATAGATGAACGAGGTGTAAATCTGCACCAGCGTGGCCCCGGCGCGGATTTTTTCCCGAGCATCTTCTAACGAGGAAATGCCTCCCACGCCGATGATCGGGATGAGCGAGCCGAGATGACTCGCGAAGTTTCCCAAGGTGGCGGTGCTTTTTTCAAACACCGGTCGCCCGGAAAGTCCCCCGGCTTCTGTCGCTCTTGGATGGTCCGTCACCTTGTCCCGGTCGAGCGTGGTGTTGGTGGCGATCAAGCCGTCCAAGCCGCCATTGAGAAAGACCTGCGAGAGCTCGCGGATGTGGCCATCATCCAGATCGGGAGCCACTTTGAAGAGTAATGGCACCTGCTTGCCATGCTCTACCGCGAGCTTTTGCTGCTCTTGCTTGAGCGTTTCCAGCAGCCGCGCACAGGCTTCCGCGCCTTGCAGATCGCGCAGGCCCGGGGTGTTCGGCGAGGAGAGATTCACCGCTACATAATCGGCCACCGGGTAGGCTTTGCGCAGGCAGGCGAGGTAATCGTCCGCCGCGTTTTCGTTCGGCGTGTCTTTGTTTTTCCCGATGTTAAAGCCGACGATTCCCCGGAACGATCTTGCCGCGCGGACGTTTGCCACTCCCGCGTCGATGCCCGGATTGTTGAAGCCCATGCGGTTGATGATCGCCTCGTGATCCAGCAGCCGGAACAGTCGGGGCTTCGAATTTCCCGCCTGTGGCCGCGGCGTGATCGTGCCAATCTCGATGCAGCCAAACCCCAGTCGGCCAAGCGCGTCGATCGTGTTGCCCTCCTTGTCCAGACCTGCCGCCAAGCCGACGCGATTGGGAAACTTCAGCCCCATCACTTCCAGTGGTGCGACGAATTCGTCGGCGGGTGAAATCAGTCTGAGGAGTCGGGATTTTTCCGCGATCCGCAAGGCGACCATGCTCAGATGGTGAGCCACTTCCGCATCCAGGCAGAATAATCCGGAGCGGGCGAGGGGATAGAGAGCTTCAAGCACCCGCCGAAATTGATTCAGGCGAAGCTGATTGTCGAATCTCATGCGCCAAATTGGCACGAATGGTGCGCATATGGCAGCTATCGTGCAATTTGTCGCGGCGATGGATTTTCGGTTTATTTATAATCAAAGACTTGTGATCCAAAATTCGGAGGCACGCGGATTGCTAAGCAGTGAACGTTGAATTTCGTCTGGAAAGGAAATCATTCGGAGTGCTGACAAGGTATTCACAATGAATTCTCCATTTCTAAATAAAGGGAATAAAACCTTTCCAGTGACGTTTAACAAATAACCAACCCCACCATAAAATGGCCTACGAATCCGACAGCAGTCTGAAGCTCTATTTACGGGAGATTTCAAAAACGCCTCTTCTCACCGCAGAGGAGGAAGTTTCACTCGCAGCGCGCATCAAGAACGGTGATCCAGAGGCTCGCTTGCACATGATCCGTGCGAACCTGCGCTTGGTCGTCAAAATTGCCCAAGACTACTCCAACTATGGCATGCCCGTGACGGATCTAATTTCCGAAGGCAACATCGGCTTGATGAAAGCCGTCGAACGCTTCGACCCTGAAAAGGGCGGCAAACTCTCAACCTACGCCGCTTGGTGGATCAAACAGTCGATCAAGCGTGCCTTGGCCAACCAATCCAAGACCATTCGCCTGCCCGTCCACATGGTCGATAAAATCGCGAAAATGCGCCGGATCGCGGCGATTCTCACCGAAGCACTCGGTCGTGAACCTACCGATGAGGAACTCGCCGATGAAGTCGGTCTTCCTCACCGCAAGCTCGCCATGCTGCGGCAGGCATCTTATCGGCCGACCTCGCTTGACGCGCCGATCAACGAAGGTGAAGCCACCGAGTTCGGTGAGGTCATCAGCGACGAACGCGCAGTGAACCCACTGGATATGCTCTCCGACAAAAATCTCCACGGCGAGCTCGACGGCTTGCTCTCGGTTCTCGACGAACGCGAACGCCGGATCATTGACGAACGCTTCGGCCTGAATGGTCGCAAGGCACTGACTTTGGAAGAAGTGGGTCGGGAATTCGGGGTCACCCGCGAGCGTATCCGCCAACTTCAAAACTCGGCGCTCACCAAGATGCGCCGCGCCCTTCGTAAGAAGGAAAAGCCATTGCCCAGGCCGCTTCTAGGCGATTTCGTGGGAGCTTAATCTCAGAATGTGATTTGTTTCTGGCACGCAACCGCGGTGGGATTTCCCGCCGCGGTTGTTTTTTATCGATGGGATGGACCGCGAAATTCATTCCGCCCGTCAGCGAAAAACGCCTGCCAACCGCAGCCACCGAAATCATCGAGCAAGCCATTTTGGGCGAATGGGTGCTCTGGTTCTCGCACGTCACCTTCGTCACCGTTGCCGTGCTCTGGACGATCCCCCTCCTTGGTGGTTCGTCTGGGTTGCCGTCGCGGCATCGACCGGTGCGCTGCCGTCGTTTCAAATTGTTTCGGTCGGCGTCGGCCTAGATGAGGACGCGCGCATCCCTTGGTCAATGGCCGGGTTGGTTGAGATGGACGTGGGCGTCGATCCAGCCGGGCAGTATCAGATCCGCGGCATTCGCTGTGGGGCGGGTTCCCCGAGGCGGTGTCGAGAACGTGTGTCGTGAGTTTTTCCTTTTCGTTGAAACTGAGTAAATCGCGGACCGGGGTGCAAGGGTGGCGGAATTTTGAGTTAAGCATTCTCATTCGTTCGCGATTGAATCAGTCTGCTGACCAATTCCATGCCTCCTCCGCAAAAAGGTTACAAAGTCATCAATCATCGCGACGTCCAATACCGCTGGATCATGCAAAACCGTCGCGGCGTGAACGAGCTGGTGATCGAGGCCAGCGCACCGGTGGATGGCCAGAACTTGATCGCCGAGCTGCCTAAAGTCGTCAGTTACGACATGGTCACGTTGGCGATCGATTTCGGAAATACGAATGGCTGGAAGCCGAATGACTCGGGTAAACCATTCCGCTGCAAGTGGGCGAGAAAGGCATTTGAGTTGGTGGAATCTTAGGACCCGCGGGGGCGGTTGAGTTCCTCGCTTTGGGCAGCGGCGATGGCTTCAAGTTCGGTGATGCGCTGTTGGAGCCGGGATGTCTGTTGGCCATGAATGGCGCAGCCGATGGCAAATAACAGCGAACCACGTCCACCGAAGCCATAGGGGATGAGGAAAAAGACCTGCAACCCGCCACTGGATAATGACCGGAAGTTTGAAATAAGAAGCCCCATGGTGATTCCTGACGAGATTGTTCCAAGAGTGGTGCAGCAAATGCCGATCAACATGCACCACCAAGCCGCGTTGCGATTCACTTTGCCGAGACCCAAGATTCCCACCCATTAACCGATCAACATGGGCAATGAAAACAGCAACCCTCCGAAGCCCATGAAACTGGATGACATAAGCCAGAGTTTCTAACAACCGGGACGAGCCGCGTCAACGGGCAAGGTGATCTTGCCGCTTAAATAAGAGGAGCGCTTGCGGAGCCAATGTGAAGCAGCTAGCTATCCCGCATGATTCCACTCAAGACAATCGCGCTTTTGACCCTATCGAACATCTTTATGACCTTCGCGTGGTATGCCCATTTGCGGGAGCTCAAGGACAAGACTTGGATCGTCGCCGCGCTGATTTCCTGGGGCATCGCGTTTTTCGAATACATGATCCAGGTGCCGGCGAACCGCACGGGCTATCAGGTTTTCAATCTCGGGCAATTGAAGATCCGGCAGGAGGTGATCACACTGGCGGTCTTCGTGCCGTTCGCCGTGTTTTTCATGAAGGAGAAAATCACTTGGAACTACGCCGGAGCAGCCGCCTGTTTGGGGGGCGCGGTGTTTTTTATTTTCAAGAAATAGCTCCTCATGGTGATTGCATTCCACAAACCATACGGCGTTCTCTGTCAGTTCACGCCCGACCAACCGGGGCAGAAGACGCTCGCGGATTTCGGGTTTCCGTCGGGCGTCTATCCGGTCGGGCGGCTGGACATGGATTCAGAGGGTTTGCTGCTGCTGAGCGACGAGCCGGGCTTCAACAA
>JAYVEJ010000352.1:0-1771 GCA_043748885.1 Luteolibacter sp.
AAGCGTGACGCACTGCCCGTCGCCAAAACCAAGTTTTTTTGATCACACCCCCGGACGTTCATAGCGGGGCTGTGCTCAAGAAAAGTCAGTGCCCACCCCACACCCCGCCCGCCATGTAATCCAACTTAGTTCCAAATCTCACTTGCAATTTTCCATAGAGGGTTGGGCGTTGCGGTTATAGCTTTTTTAGCTCCTTCGCCAACGGAAAGTCTGCATCAGTCCATATCTTGCGGTTGGCCTGAACAAGCTCGATAACGATGTCGCGAATTCTCCACGGGTTGATGGAAACATGGTCGCCAGAAACGAGAATTGGCTCGTCTTGTTTCCCGGTCATCCAATAAGTGCGTTTCTCTGCGGCGGCTGGCATGGCGCGATGCAAGAGACCGTTACGCCAATGGGACCAAAACTCGTAGGCCAACTCCCGAGAGACGCGGAAGTGGGAGCCGACGTGGTTGAATACGGGATGCGTGTCGCTGAAAGTGGCGTCCTCGATACCAACCGTCTTGCGGAGGAACTTCTCGTAAAGAAGGAAGCAAATCTCCAAGCAGATGAACCCCTCGTGACCGCTCATTCGGCGAAGGGGTGTGATATACCACATCTCGATCTTCTCTTGGATGCTCTTTGGCGTTTCGGTGTATTCGGGACGCGCGCAGGTCGGTGCCTGACCTGTATAGCAAGGTTGAATGTAATCTTTCATTGGTAGAGTGCGCGAGCGTCGCCTAACGAGAACAAGATCAGCTACTGCGGAGCGCGGCGAGGCGGCTGCGTGGTGGGTCTGCGGGGAGCAGTTGCCGTGACGCGCGGAGCGGTTCGCTGCAGAACATGGTTAGGCATATTTTTGATGATGTATTTTTGGCCGCATTGATAACAAATCCAAGTTAGCTTCCATTCTTCGTGTTGTAACTGCCATGCTCGTTCCTTCTGAGACTGGCCGAGGCTAAATCCGAATAACCAGCCGACAAAACCGAAGATCGCGATAGGTAAAACTGCGGCTGAAAAAAAACAACTGGTAACGAGAATGTCTTTCGAGGGAAGTAACAAGGGATGGTTGATTAAATAAGTAACTGCTAAAGCAGCTGTGGGTATACCACAAAAAAATGCCATGTTAAAACTGTATTCTTTGGCGCGGGTTATAACTCTAGGCAGCGGTGCAGCCAAGCGCGCCAAGCCGCTTTGTGTAGTTGTTGGCATACCGATATTTGAGATGCCGCTATCATCGATGACCCCGCCTCCTCGAATCGAGCCAGTTGTTGTGCCTTGCAAGAACGCGACCTCACATCGGGCAACGTGAGTTGAGTTACATTTTGGACAGTTCATAGGTGACAAAGCCTTGTATCTTAAAACCGATGAGAGTTGCATTTTTGAGAGCGAAGGGGTGGGAATGCTGGGCGATGAATCCGGGGAAGCCGCAAACGCCTGAAGGCGCGTGGCGGGCGAAGCCTGCGCGCGCGACCTTGTTCGTTAGATCGGCTTCCCGCTGCCACACGCGGTGAATGGTGTCCGCCGGTTCCATTTCCTCATATCCAATCAAATCATCCGGGCGGGCGCAAGCCGAAACAGCGGGGCAATTTCACCGCTCCCTGTGTTTCCCGAATAGAAAGACTGGGGAACGAGTCAAAAGGCGGCGGCGGAAGCAGGCTCGCCCACGGACCAGCCTCCACTTGTTCCGGACGCCGCCGCCTCGGCCGTGACGCACGGAACGGCTCGCTTCAGCGCATGGTCAGGCCGCGTTGTGCGGTGAAAGACGGTCATGCTCTTCGGGTTCAACGTC
>JAYVEJ010000353.1:0-4853 GCA_043748885.1 Luteolibacter sp.
GCTGCGATGCCACCCGGCGTCACCATCACTCCCTCGGATTCCGTGATTCCAAGTGTGGAAACCCCGGAACTTACGCCTTCCCCCGAACCTCCGTCCCAAGCTCCGGTCGCTCCAAAGCCGTAAGTCAGGAAACGATTTGACATCCCTATAACTCCAACCACTCTACCCCACCGTGTTTAAAAAAGTAATCGGCCAAGACAATAGCGAATCCCAACGGACCGCACCTTCCCATCCGGAAACCCGCCACCCGGAACCCACCCCAGTGCCAGCGCCACCGTCGTACGGGGCGCAGCAGCCCGCCGCCCGGCAGTCGCCGACTGCCACCCGCAACGTTCTTTCCACCGATGTGGAAATCAAAGGCACCGTCAAGTTCACCAACGACCTTGTGGTGGATGGCAAGATCGAAGGCGAAATCAATTCCGACGGCAATCTCACCGTCGGCGAAAACGCCCGTATCAAGGCAGAGATCAAAACCGCGACCATCGTCGTTTATGGCAAGGTCCACGGCAACCTCACCGCCACCGACCGCGTCGAACTCAAGGCCAGCGCTGAAGTCGTCGGCGACATCAAGGCGAAGACTCTGTCGATCGAGGCCGGTGCCATTTTCGTCGGAAAATCCACCGTCGGTACGCCGGCCAACCTACCCGCCGCCGCGCAACCAGCGGCCAAAGGTGCGACCCCTGAAGCTCCTAAACAAGCCACCCTTGCTGGAACTGCGCTCTAACCGGTGCCGGGCCAGTCGTCCGGTAACCGCAATTTCCCGCCATGGCCGATGAACCCCAGCGCCATCGCATCGAGGTAACCTGCCCGGAGTGCGGGCAGGTCCAGTCCGAGCCAGCGCTCGTGGTTTCCACGCAATGCCGGGCTTGCCGCGCAAATTTCCAAGTCCGCGGCGGCAAGGGCGTGGTTAGAAGCCGCCCAGTCACCCGGTTGGCCGTGCCGCGCAAGGATTCCGACCCGGAACCCGAGCCACTGCCCGAAGCACCCAAGCTCTCGCCGATGCTACGACGCGGTCCAGTCGTGCCGCCGCCGCAGTCGTTTCTGGCGCGCTTGTTTAACCCGATCAAGCCGCCGCGAGACATCACTTGCTTCGCTTGCGGCTACACCTACTCGACCATCGCCGCAGCCCAGTCCAGCCAGTGCCCGAAATGCAGCGGCTACATCAGCCTGCTGGATTATGAAATCAACGAGCACTGGAACCGCCGGATCGAGACTTGTGGCGACGTGGTCATCCAGAAATCCGGGGTCGTCTCCGGGGTCACTCTGCGCTGCCACAACCTCACCGTGTTAGGCGAGCTGGCCGGTTCGGTCGAGTGTACGGGCGATCTCATCATCCGCAGCCACGGAAAAATCACCGGCTCGGTGAGCTGCCGCAACCTGCGGGTGGAAAAAGGTGCTCGGGTGGAATTCCTAAATCCCGTCACCGCCGCCACTGCCTTCATCGACGGCCACGTCCGCGGTCAAATTTCCTGTTCGGGTGCGATCACGCTCGAAAAACGTTCCCACCTGCAAGGACTCGTCCGCACCACCTCGCTCATCGTCAAGCCCGGTGCCAAGCACACCGGCACCATCGAAATGGTCACCGCTTCAACCCCGCAAATTTAGAACCTCTTCAACCTCTTATCCCTTCTTCCATCTGCGTTCATCAACGTTCATCTGCGGTTGAAAAACTCTTCGCTTCAAGTTCCTCCAACCCTTCCGACCATGCTCGCCGCCCTCGATCTCAAGGAGGAAATCCTCGCCCTCAAAAAAGCCAGGAACGCCGTCATCCTTGCCCACAACTATCAGACCGGCGACATCCAAGACGTGGCCGACTATGTGGGCGATTCGTTAGGCTTGGCCTATCATGCGAAAGCGACCGAGGCCGATGTCATCGTCTTCTGCGGCGTCCATTTCATGGCGGAAACGGCCAAGATCGTGAACCCCGGAAAAATCGTGGTGCTGCCGGATGCCGACGCCGGTTGCTCGCTCGAACAATCCTGCCCCGCCCCGCAGTTAGAAGCCTTTCTCAAAGCCAACGCAGAAAAAAATTACTACGTCATCGCTTACATCAACTGCTCCGGCGGCGTGAAAGCACTGTGCGATGTGATCTGCACTTCCGGCAACGCGGTGAAAATCGTCAACCTCGCCCCTGCGGACCGACCCATCCTTTTCGTCCCCGACGAAAACCTCGGCGCGTGGGTCATCGAACAAACCGGCCGCAAGATGGATTTGTGGAAGGGTAATTGCTATGTCCACGTCGAGTTCACTCGCGACTCGATCAACCGCATTAAGTCCGAGTTTCCTGAGGCTCTCGTCGTCGCCCATCCGGAATGCACCCAGGCAGTTAGATTGCTTGCCGACGAAGTTTGCTCGACGGAGAAGATGATTGCTTACTGCAAAAATGCGCCAGTTAGAGATATCATCGTCGTAACCGAAAGTGGGATGCTCCACCGCTTGCGCAAGGAGTGCCCGGACAAGAATCTAATCGCCGGCCCGACTGACCGCTGCGCCTGCGCCGACTGCCGTTATATGAAGATGAACACCCTTCAAAAACTCCGCGATTGCCTCGACACTCTCCAGCCGCGCGTGGAAATGGAAGAGTCACTGCGCCAGCGTGCCGAGCTGCCGTTGCTGCGGATGTTAGCGCAGTCGAAGTGAAGCCGCCTGTTAGCTGAGCCACAGCACCGCCATCTGCGCCACCAGGATCCGCAACAACATCGTCAGTGGATAGACGTTGGCGTAGGCCAGCGCCGGGTGATCCGAATTCGCAAGTTTGTTGGCGAATGCGAGCGCCGGTGGATCAGTCATGCTGCCGGCCAGGACACCGACGAGCGTCAGGTAATTGATTTTCAACCATTTCCGCCCGATCAATCCCACGATAAGCAATGGCAAGATGGTCACCGCCGCTCCCAAGGCCATCCATTGCAAGCCGGTGGCTGAGAAGGCGGTTTCCACAAACTTCGCCCCCGCCCCGAGGCCGACACAGGCGAGGAAAAATATGATCCCGAGCTCCCGAAACGCGGTGTTCGCGTTGATCGGCATGTGGATCACCAACGGGCCTATTTTTCCCATTCGGCCCATCAGGATCGCGACGATCAACGGCCCGCCTGCCAGACCGAGACGCAGCGGAACAGGCACGCCGGGAAGAGTCCACGGATAGAGACCTAGCAGAATCCCCAGCGCGATGCCGACGAAGATCGAGGCGAAGCTGGTTTCGTTCAGTTGGCGGACGGAGTTTCCCAATGCCTTCGCCGCTTGTTCGATGGCGGCCTCCTCGCCCACCAGGTTGAGCATGTCGCCGAATTGCAAACGCATGTTAGGCATCGCGGTCAGGATCATGTCTTGGCGGCTGACGCGGGTGACGGTCACCCCGAAGCGCTGCCGGATTTGCGTGTCGGCGATGGTTCTCCCCACCACATCCTTGTGGGTCACGATCACCCGCTTCGAGAGCAGTGGTCCGGGGGCTTTCCGCAAATCCTCATCGACCCGGCGACCGACTCCTAGCTCGACGCGATGCAGTTGCTCGGGCGAGCCGACGACGAGAACCAGATCCCCCAGCTCCATCACCGTGTCGCGGGTCGCGCCTTGCGTTTCTGTTTCTGATTTCCGGCGGATCCGCGACACGACCACCCCTTCATCGCCAAGTCCCGGGATGTTTTTGATCGGCTCGCCGATAAGATTGGCATTTTCAACGACGAAGGTCTCGCGACGCACCTCGGTCACGCCCTCCGCCATTTTCTGTTGGAGAAGAGTCAACTCGCTCTGCGGGTCGATTCGGAAAATCGCGCGGAGAGTCACCATCGAGAGGATGATTCCCAAGACCCCGAAGGGATAGGCGACCGCATAGGCCATCGCCGCGAGATTCGCCTGATGGGTGCCGGCGGCGACGGTTGCCATCGCCTGTTGCGCGGCGCCCAGCGAAGGCGTGTTGGTGGTTCCTCCCGCAAGAATACCGGCGGTCACGCCTATGTCCCATCGCATGAAATGGCCGACTCCGAAGGCGATCATCGCTCCTGCTAGGACCACCATCACCGCGAGCGAGTTGAGCTTGAGTCCGTCGTTTTTCAGCGAGTTGAAAAAGCCGGGTCCGAGTTGCAAACCGACCGTGAAAACGAACAGGACCAAGCCGAATTCCTTCAAAAACACCAGCAGGTGCGGGTCGAGGCTCAAGCCGAAATGGCCGAGCAACAGTCCGCTAAAAAGCATCCCGGCGACGCCCAGTTTCATTCCGCGAATCCGGATGCTGCCGAGCAAGAGTCCCAGAATGGCCGTCAGCGAGAGCACGAGAATGGGCTCGGCATGTGGCGAGATTTCTTTGATGCGTTCGAGGAGTCCAATCACCCCGACATCCTACCGCTCCTGCTAGAATCGACAACGCATAAGCCACTAAACTTCGAGCATGAAACCCGCACCCGGAGGATTTTAGCATTTCCCATCCCCGCCACCTCCCAATAGAATCCGTTTGAAATGAACGCTGCCTCCCTCCGTGCTGCCATCCGAGACGTGGTCGATTTTCCGCAACCCGGCATCATCTTCAAGGACATCACCCCCGTCCTGGCCGATGGCAAACTCTTCCGCGAGGCCATTTCCCTGCTCTGCGAAACGGCGGGCGGCGCGAAAATCGACAAGGTTGTCGGCATCGACGCCCGTGGATTCATCTTCGCCGCTGCTGTGGCTGACCGCCTTGGCGCGGGCTTCGTCCCGGTCCGCAAAAAGGGCAAGCTGCCATGGAAAACCCGCCAGACCGCCTACTCGCTGGAGTATGGCGAGTCCATCGTCGAGGTCCACGAAGACGCCATCGCGCCCGGTGAGTCGGTGCT
Organism: Luteolibacter sp.; assembly: GCA_043748885.1. Classification (GTDB taxonomy): domain Bacteria; phylum Verrucomicrobiota; class Verrucomicrobiia; order Verrucomicrobiales; family Akkermansiaceae; genus Luteolibacter. Next base: position 4,803 of record JAYVEJ010000353.1, read on the forward strand.
ACTGGTCGATGACTTGTTAGCCACCGGTGGCACCGCCGCTGCTGCCGTGAA
>JAYVEJ010000354.1:0-1769 GCA_043748885.1 Luteolibacter sp.
GGTAGCACCGGCGTCAACGGCGGCACGCTGGTGGCGAGTGGGACAGGCGCGCTTGGCGGCAGCACCAGTTTCACCGTGGCGACTGGGGCGATTCTCGAGTTGAACGGAACAACTGGGGCGAAGAAACTCTGGCCTGAAGCCCAAGCCACCTTGACCGGTGCTGGCACGGTGAATGTCGCACTCGGTGGCCAGACTAATGTCGGACTCAACTTCAATATGAGCGCGTTTACCGGCATTTTGAATCTCTCCGGTGGCATGGTGGCCGCGAATTCTGCCTATTCTCCGGGGTTTACCGCCCCGCCGAACGGCACGATCAATGTTGGAAACCTCACGACGCTGTATTTAGGCTGGCAGGGCACCGTTTACAACACCACTGTTAAACTTAGCGGCGGGACTGATAATGGTGAAGGGTATGGAGTACTGCGCGGAGATTTTGCCACGCTCAACGGCGCGGTGATTCTCAACACCAACTCCACGATTGGCTGCCTTGGTACCATGCTTACCATCAACGCGGTGATTAGCGATGGTGGAAATGGTTTCGGGTTTACCACGGTTGGAAGCGGCCCTGTGATCCTTACCGCTACAAATACCTACACCGGCCCCACGACGGTCAACAGCGGGGCGACGCTGCAATGCAATGCCCCCGGCTCTCTCGGCGGCGGTGCGTTGAGCATCAACGGCAAGGTGAACCTGAACTACGCCGGCACCAAGACCGTCGCTTCCTTAACCCTCGGCGGAGTGGCTGCGACCGTCGCTGGCACCTACGGCTCCGTTGCTTCCGGTGCCAGTTTCCCGGATGATACCTACTTCACAACGGGTAGCACCGGCACGGTGACGGTGACGGCGGGAAGCAACTACGACACTTGGCTAAGCGGGTTTACCTTCGCGCCAGGTGCCGACACCACCGCGTCGGGAGATCCGGATGGCGACGGCGTGACCAACCAGAAAGAATATGCCTTCGGTCTCAATCCGACCCTTGGCTCGTCGGTCAATCCCATCACCCAGCAACTCGACAAGGTCACCGGCAACTTCCAATACACCCGACGTGCAACCCCGGCTGCTACCGGTCTTACCTACACCGTGCTCACCTCCACCAATCTCGTCACTTGGACGACGGGCAGCGCGACCGAAACCGGTTTCACGACCGCCGGTAACATCGAAACGGTGACGGTTCATGTCACTGCCCCTGCGGTTGACGGCAAGCTGTTCGTGCGCGTGAAAGCCGCGCCAGCCCCGTAATTGGCGGAGCCACGAATCCACTAACACCAAAGGCCGGGGGATCACCTCCGGCCTTTTTGCTGCAATGAAATCGGCAAAAGGCCTGTGCCTCTGTCTTGTGCGCGGGGGGCCACCGGCAACGGCGGTTCCTACCGCAATCCGCACCCTGCAACGCTGATAACCTCAGTTGGCCAGAAAATTGGTTAGAAAATAGGGGTTGCGGTCCCCTAGGATTTGTCGATCAGTATGGCCTCGAAATCGGAACTCGCCCTCATCATTTGCGGATGCCCCTGCCAGTTTCGACTTCGTCATGATTTCCCAAGTTCCCCACAACCCACACCGCAGTTCGCTTTTCGTCCGCCTTCCCCTTCCATTTAGAATTCATGGACTCTGGCATCCTCGCCGACTCCAGCCAAGCACTCGTCTTAGCTCCGCGCCAAAACCTTTCCAACAACCCCAAAAACCGATAAACTAGAACCCAATAGAATAGCCATGAAAACACTGAATCTAACGAATATATTCCATCACGTTCCAGTCGTGATCAAACACTC
>JAYVEJ010000355.1:0-1765 GCA_043748885.1 Luteolibacter sp.
TCCATCGCAAACTCGAAGGCCACCACGTCCACCCGCGTGGCCCCGCGCTTGCGGCATTCCATGATGACTTCCTCCACGAACAGGCGGCCGACGGGCAAATTGATCGGGCCGACGACGACCATGCGTCCGGTTTTTTTGCCGTCGAAAAACGCATCTCTGAAAGGGAAACGGGCGTCTCCCCTTGTTATTTCCACTCATCCCAGGCGACACGCCTGATCCCCTTTCTTTCCCCTCGCTTGGACAGTCCAGCCGGATGCTTCGAGCATTCCGTCGATGGTATTGCGTGTTTTTTGCTCGGGGTTCTGATTGGGCATCTGCTGGCTGGAAGCTAACAATCCCGCCATCGGAAGGAAGCTAAAAGGCCGCAGAACTCAATTGGAACTCACGGCATCCCAAACGTGAAATCCACCCCTTTGCGGCTCCAGGCTTTGGTGAAACCTTCTTGGAGTTTTTCGAAGGTGCGACCGTCTAGCAGCACTTTGAGTGCTTCCTCGCCTTCCTTGCCGTCGCGCAGCGCGGTGAGGAAATTCTTGAGCCGCTTGCCATCGCCAGCGTCGTCCATGTGGAGGAAATAGTCCGTTAGAAGCAAGCCGCAACCGTAGCCGATCTGAGGTTTTTCTTGGAAGGAGGCATAGCTCTGGAGCATGAAGGTTTTCAAGGCAGGCATCTGGATTTTAGTGCCCAGCGCCCTTCCTCCTTGGTTCTTGGTGCCGTAGCCAGTGACGTATTCGAGGATGGCCTTCTGGTTGCCACGGACATTGAAGGTGCCGGACCGATAGGGAGTGGTGGCCACGTATTCCGCGATTCCTTCCGAGAACCAGCCCATCGCGCCCTCGGCGAAATAGGCTTCTGGAGAGAGCTGATGGGTAAGCTCGTGGGGGATGGTGTTGCTGCTCTTGTCCCGGTCCAACATGTAACTGCTGCCCACCGGTTTCACGCCCAGGCTGGTCAACGGCACGAGCACCGCGTTTTTGCGGCCGATGAAAACGCCCGCCGTGCCGGCTGGTCCGCCGGCAGTGGTGTAATCTTCGGTATTTTCGAAAAGGATAATCTGATATTTGCCGTCGGTTTTCACCCCGCCGTCGAAGGCCAGTGGCAGGGTGCGGCAATACAGATGAGTGGCCTCGAACATCACCGCGAAGCCCTTGACGACAGACTTCGCGAGCCGGACATCGCAGACGTAGCGGTAATTCGCGCTTTCATAAACGAAGCGTTTTTTACCGGCGTCCTCCTCCACCGTGTTGATCTCCGGATCCTCGCTGAACTTGATGAGGTCCGGCCATGGCGCGTCGAAATTGAGGACTTTCCCGCCAGCGGCCACCGGCGGCGGCATCCTGTTAGCCTCGACGTATTTGCCGTCGGCGGCGGAAAGCTTCGCCAGCGGGTAAGGCACATCGCGGCCGTCCTTGAGTTTGAGAATGACGGTTTGGCCATCCACCCGCACCAGCGTCGCCTCGATTTTGCGGTCTTGGACATCGGTCCACGAGCGGATCTCGGCGGCGTGGGCGAGCGCGAGAGTTAGAAAAAACAGGGGAAGAAATCGCACGATGGGATTGGGGTTGTGGGGTGCCAAGCTAAGGCGATTTCCCGGCGAGTCGAGCAAAGGCTTGCCGCGGAGAAGTCGCGACTCTTTCCGGCCTTTGGCATCAGGGCGGGGGCGACTTGCCCGCGTGGCCTTGAAGGATATTCCGCGCCTTCTCGGCGAGCATGGAAAAATCGAGACCGAGGGCCTCGGCAAGGGCGTAAGCGGTGATCAAAGTGGGAT
>JAYVEJ010000356.1:0-1763 GCA_043748885.1 Luteolibacter sp.
CTCACGGAAAAAATTCCGGCGTTCGCTGCCGACTACAAGGATGCGACACGCTCCGCCGGAGCCACGGTGATCAACGCAGTGGCCAAGGTGATCCCGCAGTTTCTAACCGGCAGTGCCGACCTTTTCGGCTCGACCAAAAATTACCTCAAGGACGGCGGTGATTTCTCTGCGGCGAACCCGCTAGGCCGCAACATCTGGTTCGGCATCCGCGAGCACGCAATGGGCGCGATCTGCAACGGCATCGCCTACGACGGTCTGTTCCGCGCAAGCGGCGCGACCTTCCTGGTCTTCGCTGACTACATGCGCGGCTCGATCCGTCTGGCCTCGTTGTCGCATCTCCCGGTGACTTATATTTTCACCCACGACTCCGTGGGTGTCGGCGAGGACGGCCCGACTCACCAACCGGTGGAAACCGTGAGCGGCCTGCGGTTGATTCCCAACCTCGACGTGATCCGGCCCGGCGACGCGGAGGAAACGGCGGGTGCCTTCATCGCCGCGATGAGCCGCACCGACGGCCCGACCGCGTTGATTCTAACACGCCAAGCAATCCCGCTGATGAACGAGCTGTCCGTCGATGTCCGCCGCGATGGCGTGCTGCGCGGCGGCTACATCGCCCGGAAAGAAACCGGCGCACTGACCACTATTTTGTTAGGCACGGGCTCCGAGCTCCAACACGCGATGGCCGCCGCCTCCGAGTTGGGCGACGGGGTGCGCGTGGTTTCACTGCCCTGCTTCGAACGCTTCGAACGTCAGAGCGCCGAGTATCGTGAAAGTGTGCTGCCCAAAGCTTGCACCAAGCGCATCTCCATCGAAGCCGGCGTCACCGACTTGTGGTGGAAATACGTCGGCACCGAAGGCAAGCCGCTCGGCATCGACCGCTTCGGCATGAGCGCCCCGGGCGACGTGGTGATGAAAGAACTCGGCATGACCCAAGAGCACGTCGTGGCGGCGGCGCAGTGACCAAGGAGTGTGGGCATCTTGCCCACAAGGATTTGGAAGGGAAGACTCGAGGGCAAGATGCCCACGCTCCTTGAGATTTCACCCGCGCTTGATCTCTAACTCCAACTGCTTGGCCAACTCGGTCAGGCGGTCCAGCTCGGTTTGCACCCGTGGCAGCGGATCGAAACGCAGGCGTTGGTGAAGTTCGATGGCTTCATCCAGATGCGTGGCATGGTGATTCAGTTGTAATAGATGGAAGGTGAAATTGTCCGAAGAATAACAGAAATTCCAGCCCTGCATATTCCCCCTTGCCAACCTTCACGATTTGCCTCTCCCTCACGGCGTCCACTTTGGTGGACGAGGACTTCGTAGTCCTAACACAAGGCGGTTAGCAATGACCGCCAAACATTGCTGCCAAACCGACCCAAGGGCCGGGGAGGCAGCGGCGCATGTCCAAGCTGTCTCTTCGGGAATGGCTAAAGGCCGTTGCGGTCGTCCTTGTGCGGCTCTACGAACTCCCCGTCCACCAGGAAGGACTTCCTCACTCTACCTTCCTCATGAAATCAAGCCCCCTCGTATTACTCGCCGCGCTTTCCTGCATTTCGTTGGCTTTTTCTCAAGGTGATGTCCAAGTCGAAACAACTGGGCCACAAGTAGCTCTTGCACCCACCACAGCCCGCGTCATCGGCGATCTCCCGGACGGCACGCCTCCGCCACCCGAACCACCGAAGCCCGCGTTCATCGTCGCCGCTAGGGACATCCTCGACACTGAGATTCACGAGGAAGGCGGACGGAAGATCATCATCCAAGAGATCAATCCCATC
>JAYVEJ010000357.1:0-1762 GCA_043748885.1 Luteolibacter sp.
ATCACGCGGGCGGAGTTTGAGTATGAGATCCCGCCCGACGAAGCGCGGAGTCTGCTAGGGTTGTGTTTGCCCTCGGTGATCGACAAGACGCGCCACGAAATTTCTCACGCCGGGCATCTATGGGAAGTTGATGTTTTCCATGGGGAAAATGCTGGCCTTGTGATCGCAGAGGTGGAGCTGGCGGACGAGTCGATTTCCCCCGAACTGCCGCCGTGGGTGGGGGCGGAGGTATCGGCGGAGGCGCGCTATTTCAACTCGTGCTTGGCGGTGCTGCCTTACGCGAAGTGGTAGCTAGCAGGTAGGGCGAGGATTATCTTCAATCATCCGCTTGCCAGAGTCGGTGATCTCCTTACCCTTGGCCAAGAATTCACATGAAAATCTGGCTCGATGGTAAATTGGTGGACGAATCTGAAGCGAAGGTGTCGGTCTTTGACCACGGCCTTCTCTACGGGGACGGCGTTTTTGAGGGCATCCGTTTCTACAACGGGCGCATTTTCCGGTTGGAGGAACACATCCGCCGCTTGTTCGATTCCGCCCGCGCGATCATCCTCGAGCTGCCGTGGACGCAGCAGGAAATTTGTAAATTTACCTGCGAAACCGTGGCCGCTAACGGCCTGACCGACGGCTACATCCGCCTGGTCATCACCCGCGGGGCCGGCGAGCTGGGGCTGAATCCGTATCTCTGCCCGGTGCCGTCGATGTTCATCATCGCCTCGACGATCAAGCTCTACCCGGACGAGACCTATCGCGACGGGCTGAAAATCATCACCTGCGCGACGCGCCGCCCGGCCCCGGGAGCCTTGATGCCGCAGGTGAAATCGCTGAACTACCTGAACAACATCATGGCCAAAGTGGAGGCGATCCAAGCCAACGCGCTGGAAGCCGTGATGCTCAATGAGCAGGGCTACGTCGCCGAATGCACGGGCGACAATTTGTTTCTGCTGAAAAACGGCACGCTGCTCACCCCGCTGATCTGCGATGGTGCGTTGGACGGCATCACCCGCTCGGTGATCATCGAACTCGCGGAGAAACTCGGCGTGCCATTCAAGGAATGCTCGTTGACGCGTTATGATATTTTCACGGCAGATGAATGTTTTCTAACCGGCACTGCAGCTGAAGTCATTCCGGTGGTCGCGCTCGACCGCCGGGTCATTGGCAGCGGCAAGCCGGGTCCGTTCACCGCCCGTTTTCTTGAGGCATTCCACGAACTCGCCATGACCACTGGCACTCCATTTGCTACTTCAGATTGAAAAACAACCACGACCATGAAGTGTGATTTCTGCGATAAAAAGGCCACCGTTTTCCTGACCCAACTCGTCGAGGGGCAGATGAAAAAAGTGTGCCTTTGTGACGCGTGCGCGAAAGAGCGCGGAGTCACGGATCCCACCGGATTTTCGCTGGCAGATCTGTTGTTAGGCGGACTGCCCGGCGGTCCGGGGACGGTCACGGCTTCAGCCTCGTCGGTGACTCCCAGCAACGGCAAAAAGTGTGTGATCTGCGGCTTCACGCTGGACGATTTGAAGCGGGTGCGGCGGTTCGGTTGCAGTGATTGTTATGCGACTTTCAGCGAGGAAGTCGCCCAAATGGTCCGCGGCATGCACAAGGGCACCTCGCACATTGGCAAAGTGCCGGAAGGTCTGATGGCGATCCAATTTCGCCACCAACGGATCGAAGAACTCCGCTCGCGGCTTGAGCAAGCAATCACCTCGGAAAGCTACGAGGAAGCAGCCGGCATCCGCGATGAAATCCGCAACCTCGACGA
>JAYVEJ010000358.1:0-1757 GCA_043748885.1 Luteolibacter sp.
AGCCGGCCTGGATACGCATGAGACTGCGATCCATCCTGAGAAAGCGGCGCGGTCGGGAAGGCCGAGGCCGAGGAAAAGATCACCAACGCTGGCCCAACCACTACTTCAAGAAGCTCGGACTCTACTGCCTGCTAGACGCCCGAGAAACAGAATTCGCGAGCCTCCGTAAAGGAGAAAACTACTGACTGGAGAGCCGGATGCGGGAGATCCGCCCGTCCGGTTCGGAGGGGGGAGCGGGGCGAAAGCCCCGTTCCTACCTCTATCGCTTGCGATTCGCTTTCATTTCGCGGGGGCGATTTCGATCCGACCGGGGGTGGAAACTCCGTGCAGCCCACGGTCATACATATCTTCTGCCAGTGCGGCTGGGACGGCGAATGAGCCGGCACAGACGGCCTTCATCCGGTATTTCACCGACCACTCGGCGTTGGCAGTAAGTCCCAGGAAAAATAGGGTGCGGTCTTCGTGCAGCTCGGCGAAGTCGGTGCCCACCACGGTGTTAGCTCCCGATTTCAAATCCCCGGCGAGCACTTCGAAGCCCGCAGGTAACAGATCGACCACCGCGAGGTTAGAGAGTGCTTTGCCGGAAACATTGCGGACGCGCAGCACCACGTCCACCGGATCGCCGGGGCGCAACGGCACGTCCTTGTTCAGCGGCGTGATCTCTCTCGCAACTTCCAGGCCACTGCGTTCTGGACCCGACGGTTTGCCCGAGTCGTAGCCTTGCTCGACGACCTGATAGAATGCGCCGATGTCGCCGCTGCCCTGTTGTTTGCGCTCGAAGCGCAGCGCGGTGGTGGTCGGCCCGAAGTCCGTGCGGAGGATGCCTGACGAGGGTCCGGCGAGCCGCGAAGACTTGCCGTTGACGATGCCGAGAATCGATACTTCCACCCCGGTGCCGCGTGCGAGGTCGCTATAGGCTTTCAAAGCAAGCGTCATGTAGGAACAAGAGAGAGTGTTGAAACTTTGATCGCGGAGGGGTTTCATGATTGGTTCTAACGCCTCAATACCAAACTTCTTCGCCCGCCCCGGAAAATGACGGCACTGGATGTAGAAGAGTTGTAACTCCTCAATCATCGGCGTGCGGTAGTAAGCCCGCAGCTCGGGTTTGGCGGCGGCTCCGGCACGCGATTTTAGACATATATCTAGCAGCTTGTTCGCCTCGTCGTCTTTTTTTAACAACCTGTAAGTCGCGGCCATCCAGGCGGCGGCGGGGCTGCGTTCCCATTGGTTTTTATAATGAGCTGCGAGCGTGTCGCGCAGATTGAGCAACTGCGGTGTCGGGTTAGTGCCATTGCGGGCAAGCAGATAGATGGCGTAGGCTTGCAGCTCCGCGTCCGCCAAGTTGCGGGTGTTAGCCCGTGCCGTGCGCGAAGCGTATTTCATCGCCCCTTGCATCAATTCTTCAGGCACCGCGTGGCCTAGCAGTTTCGCCTCGCTGAGGAAATGCAGGACATAGAGCGAGTGAAATTCATAATCCGCAGCCGACCCCGCGGACCAATAACCGAAGCCACCGTCGGAGCGCTGGCGCGAGGCGAGTTGGCTGATCGCCGAGCGCAACGCGTCCGCCGCATCTTTGGGTGATAGACCGAAGTCGGCCTCGGTCGCAGCGACGAGTTTGACCATCGCGCGGCTGGTGATTTGCTCGGTGCAACCATAGGGATACTCGCGGACGTAGGCTTCTAACCCTCGCGCCAAGCCGAGTGGGACGATGCTCGCCGTGGCCTCGGTGTGGCGGAACTGCGGGTAGAGCGTGCGCT
>JAYVEJ010000359.1:0-1756 GCA_043748885.1 Luteolibacter sp.
GAGGAAAGCGTCCGCCCTGCGATCAGTTTCGAAGTCGGCGACACCGTCAAGGTGGCGGATGGTCCGTTCCAAAGTCAGAACGGAATCGTCGAGGAAATCGACCCCGAGCGCGGCAAGCTTCGCGTGTCAGTCACCATCTTCGGCCGCAGCACTCCGGTCGAACTCGAATATTGGCAGGTCGAAAGAGCATAATTGTCTGGACCCGCACTCTCGAATATACAACCACCCCTCTCCCGCAAGTTTAACCGCATTAATTTATGGCCAAGGAAGTCGTCAAACTCATCAAGCTCCAGATCAAAGCCGGAGCCGCCAATCCATCACCTCCCGTCGGCCCAGCCCTCGGTCAGGCGGGTGTCAACATCATGGCGTTCTGTAAGGAATTCAACGCGAACACCCAGTCCCAAGTGGGCGACGTGTTGCCTGTCGTGATTTCCGTTTACAAGGACAAGTCATTCTCCTTCATCACCAAAAAGCCACCAGCCGGCAACCTTCTCAAGAAGATTGCAGGCCTTGCTTCCGGTTCGAAAGAAGCGAACAAAATCAAGGTCGGCAAGATCACCAAGGCGCAATTGATGGAAGTCGTCAAAATCAAGATGCCCGATCTCAACACCAAGGATCCTGAAGCCGCGTGCCGCATTCTAGCAGGCACCGCCCGCCAGATGGGCCTCGAGATTGAAGGTTACTAAATCAAGGAGCGTTGGCGTCTCGCCAACGAGTCTTACTATTTTATTTTCAGCTAACGGCCTCACCGCCCGCAGCACCCCGCAGGAGGGAAACGCAACACGCAATTTCCGACCGAACTGCAACCCACTAACAAAATGGCCAAACACCGCAGCAAACGCTACCAAAAGGCAGTCGCCCTTGTCCAAGCTGGCAAGAGCTACTCGCTCGTCGATGCAATCAGCACCGTGAAGGAATTCCCGGCGCCCAAGTTCACTCCCACCGTCACCCTTTCGTTCCACCTTGGCGTGGATCCTCGCAAGAGCGATCAGATGGTTCGGGGTTCTGTTTCCCTACCACACGGCACCGGGCGTAACGTCCGCGTCGTCGTCTTCGCCCAAGGCGCGGCTGCTGAAGCGGCCATCGCCGCCGGTGCAGAGCATGTCGGTTACGAAGACCTCATCAAGCGCGTCCAAGAGGGTTTCACGGATTTCGATTCCGCGATCGCCACTCCCGACGCCATGACCGAAGTTCGGAAAATCGCTCGGATCCTCGGCCCCCGCGGCCTGATGCCGAACCCGAAGACCGGCACCGTCACCGACGACACCGCCAAGGCAGTGCGCGAAGTGAAAGCTGGTCGCGTGGATTTCAAACTCGACAAAAACGGCAACGTTTCGGGTTCCATCGGCAAGTCATCCTTCGAACCTTCGCAGTTAGAGGAAAATGCTCGCGCCTTCGTCGATAGCGTCGTCCGCGCCAAGCCGGCTTCTGCAAAAGGTAACTACATCCAAGCCGTGACTCTCGCTGCTTCGATGCTCCCTGGCATTCCTCTGGAAGCCGCCACCTACACCAAGGCATCTGCCTAACACCTGGCCGCCAACGCATATGAATCCCGATAAGAAAATCATCATCAACGGCCTGTTGGATCGCGTCAATGCGTCTCCCTACTTGATCGTCATCGATTACACCGGCCTCACCGTGCAGCAATTCACGGAACTCCGCAATCGCCTCGGCGCGGGGGGTGCGAACTGCACCGTCGCCAAGAATAGCTACATGCGCAAAGCCCTTGCCGAAGCCGGAATGCCGGACATCGGTG
>JAYVEJ010000360.1:0-4804 GCA_043748885.1 Luteolibacter sp.
GATGGCGCAGGCGCAAAAGGCAACTTCAACCTCCAGCCCGCCGATGGCAAACTCATGGTCTCCGGCGATTGGTTCCAAAGCCGCTCCGAGCATGGCCACATTCTATCCACCGTCATCTCCACCCGTGGCCGCATCGAGCGAGCTGAGTCACGCTATCTATCGACCTTCGAGTTTCCTATCGATACCCTCTACTACCTTGATGATTCCTCCCAATGGCATCGCGCAGAAGGAATCACTGCGGGTAAAAGCTTTGCTCTAACACCCGTCGATATGACGATGGCAATGCCCGCCCTAAATCAAGAGGCCGACGCCTTCGCAAACCGCAACCAACAGTTTCTCAAAACCGCGATCACTCGTCCCGGCCATTTCATCGCCATCACCACTCACGCCCCCGGCATCGCCACCAACCCCGGCATCCGCTGGAAGGAAACTCGCACGATCATCACCGGACCGGTGATGTGAAGAAAACGCTGAAAAACTGAAAAGCTGAAAAGCTGAAATTCCCTACATCTCTTCCTCTTCATTTCAGCATCTCAGCATCTACACCCCATGTCCGCCCTCAAAGTCCATAACCTCTACCGCTACTTCGGCAATCTCCAGGCCGTCAACGGCGTGACCTTCGAGATTCCGCATGGCTCGGTCTGCGGCTTCGTCGGCTCTAACGGCGCTGGCAAAACCACCACCATGCGGGTCCTCGCCACGCTGGATTACCCCACGCTCGGCTCGGCAGAAGTCTGTGGAATCAACGTGGTCCACCACCCGGCAGAAGTTAGAAAACTCATCGGTTGGATGCCCGACCATTTTGGAAACTACGAGCACATGACTGTGCTCGAGTATCTGGATTTCTACGCCCGCGCACTCGGCTACAAAGGCAAGGAACGCCGCCAACGCATCCAAGAAGTGATGGACTTCACCGATCTCGTGCCGCTAGCAGAACGGTTTTCCAACAAGCTTTCGAAAGGCATGACTCAGCGACTCGGCCTCGGCCGCGCGTTACTGCACGACCCGCAAGTGTTAATCATGGACGAACCCGCCGCCGGTCTCGATCCGAAGGCGCGAGTGGAACTCAAGCATCTCATCCGGGTGTTAGCCAAAGAGGGTAAAACGATCTTCATTTCATCGCATATTCTATCCGAACTCGGTGAGATGTGTGACTCCCTGCTATTCATCGACAAGGGCCGCATCGTCCACCATGGCGATGCCGAGACCCTTCGCCGCGGCTCAGACACCCTCGGCGGCGTGCTCTATGATGTGCAGGTCGATGGTAAACCTAACTCCATCTCCGACTGGTGTGTGCTCCAAGCTAACGTCGAGTTCCTCGAAGCCCGCAAGCAAGGCGGGCGCATCCGCATCGACACCGAGGACCCGACCAAAGCCGCCGATGTGCTTGCCCGCATGATCAAGGACGGTCTCCGCATCACCGAGTTCCACCGCGAGCAACGCAACCTCGAAGATGCCTTCATCGACATCATTGGCCGCCTGGACGCCGGTAAACCCGCCGTCGCTCCGCCACCGCTACCGGCAGAGGAGTTGATGGTTGAGAGTTGAAAGTTGATAGAAAGAATTCTCTAAACCCAACCTCCGGATTCATCCCGGCTTCATTCATTCATCTCTCCCTCTTCATCATCAACTCTCAACCATCAACCTCTTCCCATGTCCCTCATTCACCTAACCGACTTTCCCGACAAGCTCTCGCCGATGTTGGTTAAGGAACTGCGCCAAGGAATGCGGGCGAAGAGTTTCACGCTGTTATTCCTGGTTTTCCAAGGGCTGCTCGCCATCATCCTGCTCACCGCAGGTGCCGCTGCCAGCTCTGACGATGCCGGCTCATTTGCCTCAGGCGTGATCTTCACGATGTTTGCCATCGCGGTTCTCTTCATCCAACCGATGCGCGGCATCACCGCGCTCTCCACAGAAATCACCGACAACACCATCGAGATGATGGTGCTCACCCAGCTGAGCGCCTCGCGCATCGTCTTCGGAAAATGGATCGCCATCGTCAGTCAGTCGGCGTTGATCCTCATCACCATCATTCCCTATCTGATCCTGCGCTACTTCTTCGGTGGGATGATCCTGCTAGGTGAATTGGTGTTTCTCACCCTGATATTTCTAACATCCATGTCACTCACCGCAGTGATGGTCGGCCTGTCGGGGTCGAACGCAAAACTCGCCCGAGTTCTGCCAGTTCTAGGATTTATTTTCACGATCCAAGTCATCCCGGCGATGTTGTTCCGCGGCGGTTTCAACAACTTCATGAGCTACTGCACGCTGTCTGACTGGCCATCCCGCGTCGGGATATTTTCCTACATCTGCTTCATCACTTACCTCGGCTGGTGTGCGCTATCCCACGGCACTTCGGTCATCGCCCCCGCTGCGGAGAACCACTCGACGCTCCGCCGCCTCATCGCACTCGGACTCACCAGCGCTGCCGTGGCTGTCGGATTTCACCCGGCGGTGGACGCCCGGATTCTGCCCGTCCTCTTCGGAATCATCCTCGCGCCCGCCGTGATCACCGCGCTGACAGAACCCTCTAACTTGCTGCCTCCGCTTTGCACGCCATTCTTGAAGCGCTGCCTGCTTGGGCGGGTGGCAAGCGGGTTTCTCCTGCCGGGATGGCCCGCCGGAGTTTTTTACAGCGTGCTCCTTCTCGTGATCACTGGCGCCGGATTCCTCGCCGCTGCCAGCCCGGCCATCAGTCCGTACGAGATGTCGGTGATCAAGATGAGGACACTTCCCTTGATCGGCGGAATCTTGCTGCCCGCATTGTTAGCCGCAAATTTCAGCAAACAAGAAAGCAAGCGCTTCACCAACTTCCTCGTCTTCCTGCTGGCCTCCATCATCCTAACGATCATCCCGGCCCTCTTTGCTAACATGAACCATCACGAAAATCACCTATGGTTTTTCATCTGGAATCCACCGGTGTTCATCGCGATGGCAAACGAAAGCAGTTTTGACAAAAGCCAGCTCCTGACGGCGGTGATCATTGTTGATTCCATCATTCTAACATTGCTACTCGCCACCGCCGCCATGGCCTTCCGCAATTATCGGCGAATTTTTCAGGAAGCTGAAGATGGATTGGCTCATTCCACAGTGGTGCCATGAAATTCGCTTCGCTCCAGCAGTGTCATTCTAACGCCCTCGCGGCAGCCGGACGCTTGCGCCTACCACTGCGCTCCCGCGTCTGGCGTGGTCAAGCCGGCGAATTTTCCGGGGGCGGCACTGGCTCGTCGATGGATTTCCAAGACCACCGCGCCTACTCGTTAGGTGATGATCCGAGACATATCAATTGGCAGGCTTACGCCCGCACCGGCAGTTATACAATGAAGTTGTTTCGTGAAGAAGTTAGACCGGTGGTGGACCTGATTCTGGACGCTTCGGAATCGATGTTCTTCGATGAAATGAAAGCCACTCGCACGGCCGAACTCCTTTATCTAATCGCCGAAAGTTCACATGCTGCCGGTGCCTCGCTCGCGCTCCACGCCGTCCGAGGCGACGCCACACTCGCGCTCGATCCATCCACCCTGCGCTCCCACTCATGGCTGGCCACCGCCCGCGCCCTGCCCGCCACGGATGCCGCGAAACCGCCTGATTTCACCCGCCTGCCGCTGCGGGCCAACGCGATCCGGGTCTTTCTATCCGATCTATTATTCGCTGCCGATCCCGAGCCGATCTTCCGCCACCTCGGCCAACGTCACGGCAGCGTTGTTCTATTTTCGCCCTTCCTTGAAACCGAAGCCCGCCCCGCGTGGTCCGGGAATTATGAATTCATCGACCCCGAGAAAAGCGCCCACCACCCGCACCACCCGCACCACCCGCACCGCATCGAGCCGGCCACGCTCCGCCGCTACCAAGAAGCTTATGTGAATCATTTCGCGCTCTGGAAGCAACACGCCAACCGCCACCAAGCCGCCTTCGCCCGCATCCCGGCGGAGGAAGATCTAACCACCGTGCTGTTCCGCGAAGCCGTCGCCGCCGGGGCGCTGGAACCGGCCAGATGATCCATCAAGAAACCTCATCAACCGATTCGAACAAGCCTCTTCAAAAAACCATGAAAACATACACCACCATCGCAGCTCTCCTGCTCGCCACCCCGCCGCTCGCCAAGGCCAATAGCGACATCCGGGACTGGACTTTTGCCGAAGGCGCTCCTCTTCGCGCCGAGCTAACCGAATATAACGAAAAACCGGCGAGGTATTGCTGCGCAAAGAGGACACGACCGTGCTCAAATTCCAACGGGACGCGTTATCCACCCCTGACAAGGCGTGGCTGCTCCAATGGGTGGAATACAAGGAGAAGATGGAAGCCATGGTGAAAAAGACCGGAACCGGCAGGTTCACCACGGAGTATTTCGTCTATCATCCCTCGGGATCGGCTCCCGCAGTGCGCCTACCAATGATGATTAGCTTCCACCCGGGTGGTAACGGACACCGCGACATCCTCCGCTATGTGGAAGCCGCCGACGCCGTTAGAATGCCCCTTGTTTCCTGCGAGACGTTTCAGAATGGCAAAAACAACAAAGAGGATGCTGTTGCGGAGGCGGGATATTTGGAGCGCTTCAAGGAATTGCTGCCCCAGATTGAGGAAGGGGTGCCGCACGATCCAAACCGGATATTCATGGGCGGCATCTCCGGCGGAAGCTGGCGAGCCTTCCACTACTCGGCCCAAATCCCCCGTCCATGGGCCGGAATTTATTCCAACTGCGGCTGGGTGGGCGACGAAAAATACTGGGATCTCCCTTACCCAAAAATGCGGGTTGCGTTTCTGAATGGAGACAGGGATGAGGGTAGAACCACCAATACAAAGG
>JAYVEJ010000361.1:0-4793 GCA_043748885.1 Luteolibacter sp.
CGCTTCGGCGAAGGCGGCCACTTCCTCGATCAAGGTCACGGTGTGCAGGCGCTTGAGAAATGCTTCCCGTTTCGCCATCGCCACCTTGACTGGATCTAACTTGAGATTGTACTCGTCATTCAACTGAACCACGATGTCCATCGTCGGCCTGCCGCCCATCGCGAAGAACACGTCTTCTTTGAAAATCCCGCCCGCGCCGTAGAGCGCTAGCGCCTCGCACCAGGCGTCGAAGTGGGCAGGCATGGAGTCAACCAGCGTGCCGTCACAATCAAAAATTACAGCGTCGAAACCATTGGGGGGAAATGCGAAGGGACCGATGTTTGCCATGTGGCCGCAGGGCTTATGCACAGGAATCCAGCTTGGCAAGGGCTGACATCGACAAAATGGGTATAATTCCCCGTGGCTGGCGATTTAATCATTTAGACGTAAGCTATATCCTTAGAATGCTAACATCCATCTTCCTAGGATGCTAAACTGGTGAGCTCTGCGGAGCGATATTGCGAGGGAGAAAGCCCCGTGACGCGCGAGAAACTGCGGTTGAATTGAGATAACGATTGATAGCCGATGAGGAAGGCAATCTCGGAAATGCGAGTCTCAGATTTTAATAACTCCTTCTTCGCCCACTGAATGCGACGGCGGTTGATATAGTCCGTTAGTGTTAAACTGGTGGCGTCGCGGAAGACTCGGCAGAAATGCGATTCACTGAGACCTGCGTGGCGGGCGACGAGCGAGAGCGGCAGCGGCTCTGATAGATTTTGGTCAATGAAGTCGCGGGCCTTGGCGATGGCGGCGGGTTCGCTGCCCGCGTGAATGACGATGAGTTTTTCCGCCTGCTCGCCAAGCTGCGCGGCGAAGGTGGCAAGCAGGGTGACCATGCTCTGATAGCGCTGCGGCTCCACGCTGCGAGTCTGCTGATAGGCGTCACGCAGCTTTTCCACATCTTCCTTGCTCAGCCCATGGCGGGCCAGCGTTTTGGAAACCTGTTGGAAGGAGGCAGGCGTCGGGACTTGGTTGAAAACTTGGCCTGTTTTCAGGAAACCGAGAAGGCGCGAACCGGAGCGGACGGGCACTGCGGTCGCGGCCATCCCGGCGAAGCAATGACAAGTGGTCGGGCCATTGACTGCCGCCTCCACCATCAGCCGGTGGTTCGTCTCGATGCAAGCGGCGCAGGTGTTTTGGCAAAGATTGAGTGCCTTGCAAAACGGGCTGCGATTTTTCCCTCCTTCATCCATGCACCATTCCTCGACATTGGCTCCCACCAGCCGCAGTGGCAGCCCGGTGGCGGAGCGGAAGGCGTCCTGATAGGTGGCAAACAGCTCGGAATGATTGAGTTTTTCAAACAGAACGTGGTCGTAGTCGGTCGGTGCTAGGGTCATTGGATGGATCAGGGCGGCTTAAACCTGAGATGCCATCGTAGGAGGGCTTGGAGGCGATATCAACTTTTCCATCGACCCGATTTCGACCGCGCAGCCCGCCGGCGATGATCGCGAGGGAAATCACCGAGCTCAGCGGCATCAGCACCGCCGCTAACAACGGACTCATGAGACCCTGCAAACAAATCCCCACTGCCGTGAGATTGTAGCCGAGTGCGAAGATAAATGCGGTGCGGACCACGAGCTGGCGGCGCTTGGCGAGGCTCAGAAGTCCGGGCAAAAACCGCAGGCTTTGACCCATGAAAAAGAAATCTGCCTTGGTCTCCAACAGACTGCGGTCCACCACCGGCGTGCCGGTGGTCCAGGCAGCGTTGAAGGCGAGCGAATCGTTCGCACCATCTCCCAGATAGAGCGTGTCTTGGTGGTCCAGTCGGCGGACGATTTCTTCCTTCTGCCCCGGCAGCAACGAGGCGTGACTGTCAGTCGGCGAGACTCCGAGCATGGCTGCAGCTGCAAGCACTTTTTCCGGGCGGTCGCCTGATAGAATCACGATCCGGAAATTTCGCTGCCGCAAAAGGGCAAGCGCGGCAATGGCATCCGCCCGCAGCGACTCGCGGAAAATGAAGTGGCTGACCCGCTCGCCATTGCGGCAAAGCTCGGCATCGTGGCGGGCAACATCGCCCGCCTGCCACCCAGGTTTACCCAGCGACCACTCGATGCCGTTCTCGCAATAATGACGCCCGGTGCCGGGAATATCAGCCACCGAAACCGCCGGGCACTCGCGCAGCAGCCGCTGCCCTTCCCTGCCGAGTGCTTCTAGCAGCGAGCGGGAAACCGGGTGCAGTGAGCCGCTGGTTAGATGGGCAAGCGCCAGCCGGGCATCGTCCATCAACGCGCTCACAGCCTCGGGATTGACGAGCTGCGGGCGCTCGAGCGTGAGCGTGCCGGTCTTGTCGAAGATCACCGTCTTCACCCGCCGCAGCCGCGCCCACAGCAGGGGTTGCCGGATGAAGACGCCCGCTTTTTCCATCATCGAGCCTGCGATTTCATCGGCCATCGGCAAGGAAACACCGAGCGCACAGGGGCAGGAAACCACAAACACCGAGATCATCACTTGCAGGGCTTCCGCGAGGCTGTGGTAGGTGCTCCACCATGCAAATGCCGCCACTCCCGCAACTAACACCGCGAGCAGATAGAACTTGAGCAGTCGCTCCAGCGCGGCGACCCGCACCGGCGGACGGTCGCTGGTGACGAGCTTGGCTAACAGCGACTCCGCCCACGTTTCCGAGGCGGTGAGGATGACCGGCGATTTCCCCAGATAGATCGCGCCTGCCGGCACGGGGCGGCCTGCTAGAAACACGCTCGACTCCGCCTCGCCACTGATCCATTCGAGCGAGAAATCCGCCGCCGTGCTGTCGAGCACCGCAGCCACCGGCACGGCTTGGCCCGGCTCGAGTTGGAAACGCACGCACGCTGCTAGATCGGTGAGTGCGAGCGGCTCGGCGCGATCCGGCGAGCGCATCGTTTCTGGCACCGGTCGCTGGCGTTGCAACCGCAGACGGTTTTTCTCCATCGTCGAAAGCTGGAAATACCGTCCCGCTAACATCAGGAAAACGAAGGTGCAGACGAAGTCGAAGTATATCAGCCCACCGATTTGCAGCGCCCACCCGGCGAGCGAGCCACTGAAGGCGACAATCAACCCCAGCGCGATCGGAAGGTCGATGTGCAAGGTCTTCATCCGCGCGGCCTGCCAAGCGCGAGTGATGAAATAACTGCCACCCACCAGCATCGAGAGCGTGGCAGTTAGAAGCCCGATCAATTGGAAGAGACCGGAGAACGCGAAGTCCGGCGGCATCCCGAGATAGCTCGGCAGAGTGAAGCCCATCGCATTCAACATGAACGCGCCGCACAGCCCGAGCCGGGCACCGAGTTGGCCGGATTCCGAAGCAGAACTGCCACTGCGGCGCGGCGCCAGCGTGTAGCCGAAGGACACTAACTCCCGCGCGAAATCAGGCAGATCGGTCCGCCCGGATTGCCACCGCAGATGCACGCGGCCAGTGGCTGGATGCGCCGCCGCCTCGAGCGCACCGGGCTGGCGCAGGAAAATTTTCTCCACCAGCCAGACGCAGCCGATGCAGGAAATGCCATCCAGCGAAAAGTCCGCTTCCACGGTTTTTCCAGGCGTGAACTCGATCTCGTGCACCCTCTCTATCAGCCAAGTGAAATCATGGGCTTCGAACGGCACACTCCGCACCGGCTTCACCGGGGAGTCTTGGCGGAGCGTGTAGTAGCGGTCCAAACCTTCATCGTGGATGAGGTCATAGACGAACTCACAGCCCTTGCAGCAGAAGCGAGCCTCGCTGGCGGTTGCCGCGAAGGGCGTGCTGCAATGGGCGCATTCAGCCATAGGTGTTAGGGCGTGGGAAGTTCGTGACAACAAGACGGCAGCGCGTCCGGCTCGTGCCGGAAGCCGGGTAAAGTGTCCTGCAGCCGCCACATCATCACCAGCGCTGCGGTTAGAGCCAGCCCGCGCTGGACCCGCACCATGACGAGCGGTGAAACTCGCCGTTTCAGCCGATGCAGTTGGGTTTGGGCAAGCCACAACAACGGCACCGTGCCGAGTCCGAAGGCGAGCGCGAACTCCGCCCCCCGCCAGCCCGAACCGCTTAACATCGCTGCGCCGAATAACAAATAGAGCGGCCCACACGGCAGCAACGGCGTGAGAAACCCAAGCGCCAAGCCGCTGCGGATGGGCGTAAGCCGTGCCGTCTTAAAGCGCAAGCGAGCTGCGTGTTTCAACAAGACCGCCGGTCGTGGCAACCGTTTTTCCAAACCGAAGGCAAACACCAAGAACACCCCCACCAAGATCCACGGCAGGATCACGGCGGGCGAGTTGAAGACCCACTGGAGCGGTTGTTTGCCGATGGCACCGCAAATCGCGCCGATGATCGCATAGGAAGTTAGACGGGCAGCGTGATAGGAAGTCGCCGCCAGCATTCGTTCGCTTTCACTTGCGGGCATCGCGGATAAACCGCAAGCGATCGGCCCACACATGCCGACGCAGTGGACGCTGGTCACCAGACCTACGACCAACGCGCCCAGAGTGGTGTGGATTGCATCCATGATCACTTAGCGCGTGCCAGCTTTGGCCACCGGAACTTGCTGAGCTGCAAACTTAGTGGCGACGAATATCAAGGACGTCCACGCGGCGAATAGTATAAGAAATGCGCACACAACAAATAACCAGGGTCTAAACATAGGAATTAAAGTTAGGGATGAAAAAGATGGGGGTTGGGACCGAGAAATTCCACCTCGCGGCGGATGGTCGAGTTGCCGGGTTCTGAATGGATGATCAGAGTCAATGTGTGTGGACCTTTATAGAATTCCTTGGGCACAATCACCACCAATGGACGGGCCGTT
>JAYVEJ010000362.1:0-1743 GCA_043748885.1 Luteolibacter sp.
CCCGTCCTGGATTGTAGGACAGCGAGGCATCGACTCGCGACAGACCCCACGAGTCAGTTAGGCTTCCTTTCCAGCCGGTTTCGATGTTGAAAAACCGAACCGTCTGCGATGAGCTATTAGAAAATACATAGTCGTTGCTGCGGAACTCGAGGCCGAAGCGCAACTCTTGGCCGATGGAATGCCAACGCGGCAGCGGCACTCGGTAGCCGAGGCCGAAGCGCGAGAATTTCCCGCTTTGGTCGATGAAGCCACGGGTGTCGGTCGAGGATTCGGTATAGCCTAACGACACTCCAACCAGATGCCGAATCGGCAGTGGGATTTCATAAATGCCGCTGATGCCTTTTAAATCATCCGGGTTCATTGCCGAGGTGACTTGGGCAGTTAGACGGTGATCGAGCGCGAACACATCGCCGTGTTGGAAGCCAAGAAACAGCCGTTCATTGCCGAGATTTTCGCTGAGTTGGTTGTCGATGCCGCCGTAGATCCGCCAGGGTTTTTTCGCAGTAAGTCGGAGCGTTAGATCGAGCGATTCCGGGGTCGCCCCGTCGGCATAGGAAATGGAAGCCCGCCGCATGGAATTTTGATTGATCCAGTCGAGATCGTCCAAGATTTCGGAACCCGAAAGTTCATCGCCCGGTCTGACTCGGAATGCAGTGGCGGCGAACCCCTTGCCGAAGGCCGGATTTCCCGCGATCAGCACCTGCCCGGCGCGGGCGGGCTGGATGGAAATGGCGACGATGCCCGAGGTGATTTCCTGAACGGGAAAACTCACGGCCATGAACGGACGGCCCGTGGAACGGAAAACTCCTTCGAGCTTCCGGGCGAGCACATCGAGCGAGCGCAGTGACACCGGCTTCTCTAACACCGGCTGTGCGAGCTTGCGGATCGCGGCGGCTTCGCTAGCAGAAAATCCTTCCACACTCACGCCGGGCTGGGATTTCTGTTGGAGTTGCAGTGCGGTTTCCGAGTTGGGTGCCACCGCCAAGCCGCTCAATCTAGGCAGAAGAATCTGATCCTGCCCAGCCTTCACGGCACCGGATGTATCGGGCGTTTCACGAACCGCCGCGCGGTCCGCAGCTCGGGGTTCGGGTGGCGGAGTCGGGCGTGCGGCCTCGTCCGGACTCAAGGCGAGCAACGGCAGTGGGGCGAGGCAACACAACGAGGCGAGGGCAGTGGCGGGTCTCATCAGTCCGGTGGCAAAAATGAAGGCCACCGGAAAAATCCGGCGACCTAGTGGAAGTCACATGAGTGCCAATGGTGGCTTAGCGGAGGAAAACCCGGCCCTTCTTGATCAAGGCAACTGGCACTTTTTTCTCGCGCTTCACTTGGGAAATCAGCGGTCCGCCTTGAGCCTCGATGTCGCTGGCCTTCTCATTTTGGCCGAGTTCCTTGCCGACAGGAGCAGTTTCACCCTTGAAAACCGGAGCTTCGCCGGCGGTGTTTTGAAACATCGCGTCGGGATTGAGCACTCCATCGTCACCGCCGCCGCGCTTGACCCAGTCGATCGGGACAGCTTCGCCGTCCGCCACTTCGCAAACCGCAGGATCGACATGGCCGCCTGTCATTTCACAGATCACAGGATCCACGCCGCCTTCTGGCTTTGCGGAAACGACGTCTTTGCCCGGAGTTTCTTCAGTGACTCCAGCGACGACTTCGCCACCTTCGGGAGCTTTCTCGCAAACGATCACCACCGGCGCGGCTTCAGAAACCTCGGGAGCATCCGCCTTCGTGGGGGCATCTTTG
>JAYVEJ010000363.1:0-1741 GCA_043748885.1 Luteolibacter sp.
CCGCCGCCAACGAACTGGCTGATTCATGTCTGATATGTTTTCCATGATGCGATCCTATAAGTCACGCTGTCTCCTGATCGCGGTGTTGATAGGTATATCTAGCCATCTGTCCGCTCAAGCACCGGACCCAGGTGAAGACATCCGCGGGCCGAAGGCGCTAGTGGAAATTCCCGTGCCCAAGAAACCATCGTACGCGCTGTGGGCCGGCATCGGTGGGGGTATGCTGCTGCTCGCCGTGGCTGCGATTTTGTGGAAAAGACACGCCAGCAAACAACGGCGCAAGAGCCCGCCGGAGGTCGCACTTGCCTCCCTAGCAGAGCTTGAGTCGAGCCGCGAAACACTGGCTGCCGAGGCCTTTGCGAACCGCGCCGCGCAGACAGTTAGACAATACACCGCCGAGCGATTTGGCATCGCTGCGCCGCGTCGCACCACCGAGGAATTTCTCCGCGATCTCGCGAACGATAAAAGTTCGTCGATCATCGGCGAGAGCGATCACTTGCGGGCATTTTTAAAATCCTGCGATCTCGCGAAGTTCGCCGGTTCTAACCTCGATTCTAACCAGCGCGGCGAACTCATCACCGCCGCCCGCGGCTTCATCCGCGCCACGTCCCAAGCCGTCACCCCATGACCGAGAGTTTCCAGTTTCTTCACCCGGAATTCTTGTTCCTGCTGCTACTCCTGCCGGTGCTCGCCATCTGGAAGGGCCGCTGGGGCAGGCCTGTCGCGGTTAGAATGCCATCCACCGATGATGCCATCAGCGTCGGTGCGAAACCACGCTCGAAGGTGGGTGGCTTCCTTGCATTCTTTGGCTTGTTAGCCTTTGCGTTGTTGATCATTGCATTCGCAAGGCCACGTCATGGCAAGGGTTCCACTGACATCGAAGCCAGCGGCATCGACATCGTGATCACACTTGATGTTTCCGGCTCGATGGAAGCGCTCGATTTCCAACTCGAAGGCAAGACGATGAACCGCCTAGAAGTGGTAAAAAGCGTGGTCGGAAAATTTGTGAGTCAGCGGCCAAATGACAAACTCGGGATGGTCGCCTTTGCCGGTCGGCCCTATCTTGTTAGCCCGCTCACCATGGATCACGAGTTTCTCGGCAAGCGACTTGCCAGTGTGAACATGGGCCAAGTCGAGGATGGCACGGCGATCGGTTCCGCCATCGCGACATCGGTGAGTCATCTGCGGAATTCCACGGCTAAATCTCGCATTATCATTCTCGCCACCGACGGTGTGAACAATGCCGGCTCCGTCAATCCACTCACCGCCGCCGAGGCTGCGAAAGCGCTCGGCATCAAGATCTACACCATCGGCACCGGCATCCGCGGCGAGGCTCCGGTTCCCGTGCAGGACGCTTTTGGTCGCACCCACTTGCAAACGGTGAAGGTAGAAATCGACGAGGAAATGCTGCGCGAGGTCTCCGCTGCCACCGGCGGACAATCGTTCCGCGCGACGGACACTGGCTCGTTAGAAACCATTTACGAGTCGATCAATCAGCTCGAAAAAACCACCCGCAAGCTCAAGAAATACCAACGCTATGATGAACTCTATCTCTGGTTCCTCATCCCCGGACTATGCCTTCTTTTGCTAGAGTTAGTATTGAGCCAAACTCGCTTCCGCAGACTTCCCTAACCATGAATGATACCTCACTTCATTTTGCGCAACCTTTGTGGATGATCGCCGGGCTGATCGTCTGCGTGGGCATCGTGGGTTTGTTCATTTGCTTCGACCGCCGTCGTGA
>JAYVEJ010000364.1:0-4781 GCA_043748885.1 Luteolibacter sp.
GATGGAGGAACTCAATCTACGGCGCGAGACATTTCAGCCGAATTGGAACTACTCACTCGCACCAAAAACCATCATTTGATTTTGCGGGCGTCCTAAGCAGGCAGTCGGTTTCCTTCTCGAGGGCGAGAATGTCAGAACTGATCTGGGCGAGAGTGCGGAGCTGGGGTGGCTGATAGAAGTGCAGGAACCCAGCGCGTGGCAGGGAGAGCTGGCTGTGGAGCCGCAGTGGACGTTCGACGACGACTTCCCTGTAACCGCAGGCTTCGTTAGGAAAAATTTTCGACTCGGGCGTTTCCTTGAAGTCGAGGAATACGCGGGTAATGCGCTGGATGTCGTCCGGGGCGAGTTCGCAGTTCCTTTTGCCGAGGTTTTTGCGCAGCGGCTTGCGGTTGGAAAGCACCCAGATGCACGAGACGATTTGATTGTGGGTAGCTTGGTCCACGGGAGCGGGGAAGTTGGTGAGGGACGAGGGTCCATTGGCAAACGCGGCGACCAGTGATCGCCGCTACCCCAACGCCGATCTCAGATCCGCCGCGGCGCTGCGGGCACTGGCGGGGGGATCGGGGACGAAGGTGAAATCGTCATCTTGGGGTGGGGCGAGGAGGGCTTCGGCGGCTGCGGGGTCGAGTGATAGGGTGGCGGGTGGGGATTGGGAGGCGGCGGGTAGGATGCCCGCGCCACTGGGTTGTGGGCTGCGGGGAATTTTATCGACGGGCTCGAGGTTGGCGATGGTGGCGGACTCGGGGGCGGCTTTGAGATCCTCGAATTTTCTAGCAGTGGTTAGCACGCGGGTTTCGAACGAGCCGATGGCGCTGTTGTATTGCTCCACGGCATTGCCTAACGAGCGGCCGAGTTTGGAAAAATGATCGGTGAGTTTGCCTAACCGCTCGTGGAGCGTGCGGCCGAGGAGGGAAATTTCGCGGGCGTTTTCCGCGATGGATTCTTGGCGCCAGCCGTAGGAAACGGCGCGCAGCAGGGCGATCAGCGTGGTGGGCGTGGCGAGGATGACGCCCTGGTCCACTCCGCGCTCGATCAGGCCGGGGTCGCTTTGGAGGGCGGCGGAGAAGAACGATTCGCTGGGTAGAAACAGCACGGTGAACTCGGGCGTCTGGGCGAATTGCGCGGTGTAGTTCTTCGAGGAAAGCTGCTGGATGTGCGTTCTGACTTGGCGGGCGTGGCGGTGCAGCGCCTCCTCGCGGACGGTGTCGTCGGTGGCTTCTAACGCATCGAGGTAACCGTCCATCGGGGTCTTGGAATCGACGACGATGATCTTGCCGCCGGGCAATTTAACGATCAGGTCGGGGCGGAGTTTTTTGCCCTCGTCGGTGGTGGCGGAGTGTTGAATTTCGAAATCGCAGTGCTCTTGCATGCCGGCGAGTTCGACCACGCGGCGGAGTTGCATCTCGCCCCATTGGCCGCGGCCGGTGGGTTGGCGGAGGGCTTTGACGAGCGAGGCGGTTTCGCGTTGGAGGCCGAGCTGGCCTTCGCCGAGCGCACGGACTTGTTCGCGCAGTTCGGAGTAAGCGCCTTCGCGGGATTTCTCGATTTCGCCGATGCGCAGCTCGAATTTCCCGAGCGATTCGGTGACGGGCGTGATCATCGTCTGGATGGCGATCTTGCGCTTTTCGATTTCGCCCTTGGCCTCCTCGGTTTGGGTAGCAAGCGAGGATTTGGCAAGCTGGAGAAACTGCTCGGACGACGACTTGAGAGCGTCGGCGGAGAGCGCCTTAAAGGTGTCGGAGAGTTTGATTTCCGCGCGTTCTAGCAGCGCTTGTTTTTCGGCGGCGGCCTTGAGTTCGGTGTCGAGGCGCGAGCGGATTTCGGTGAGTTGGTTGCGGAAGGTTTGAGCGTCTTGCTCGTTGCGCTCGGCATCGGAGGCGGATTGGGCGAGGCGGGCTTCGATTTCCGCAGCGCGGCGGACTTCGGATTTCAAGCGCTCGGCGGCGGCGGCGATTGTTCCTGAGGCGGCAAGCCGGGTGAAAAGCCAGCCGAAGAAAAGTCCGAGGACGGCGGCGATGATTTGCGGAAGATAGAGGGCGAGTTGGGGAGGCATTGTGGATTTGTCCTTGCGGGTGGCTGCTAGCTTGGTTTCGTATCGGGTCTCGCAGAGTTCGTTCGTCGTATCGAACGGCCCGGCGATACGCAAACCAAACTCCTCAACTCCCATGGCCCACACACTTCCCGCCCTCGGTTACGCTTACGACGCGCTCGAACCCCTGATCGACGCCCGCACGATGGAAATCCATCACTCGAAGCACCACAACGCCTACGTCACCAACCTCAATGCCGCACTGGCCGGCAAGCCTGAGTTGGAAGCGAAATCCCTTTGCGAACTCATCGGCGACCTCGCCTCCGTGCCCGAAGACATTCGCGGTGCCGTCCGCAACAACGGCGGCGGTCACGCGAACCACACGTTTTTCTGGAAAGTCATCGCCCCCGGCGGTGCCAAGGCTCCGTCCGGCGATCTCGCGGTCGCCATCGACAAGGCGTTCGGCTCGTATGACGCATTTAAAGAAGCCTTCGCCAAGGCGGCGACGACTCGCTTCGGTTCCGGCTGGGCGTGGCTTTGCAAAAAAGAAGATGGCTCGCTCGCCGTTTGTTCGACCGCCAATCAGGACTGCCCGTGCATGGGCGCGGCAATCGCCGGTTGCGACGGTAAACCAGTCCTCGGCCTCGACGTCTGGGAGCACGCCTACTACCTCAACTATCAGAACCGCCGCCCCGACTACATCGCCGCATTCTGGAGCTTGGTGAACTGGGACGCCGTCGCGGCGAATTACGCGGGCTGATTTTTCTGAAAATCGATTGGGTTCCCAAGGAGGGGCGATCTCCGAATCGCCCTGCCAATGGATAGCCGATGGAGAAGCGCATTCGCTCACCTCATCAACTCACTCTTGGCTGCGGCGGATCGGAGTCCGCCGCTCGTGCGCGGCGAAGCACCACCACCCACGATTGCTGCGGGATTTCGGTTTTTCATTCGCCAGAAGCCTGTGCTAGGCAAGGGGCGTGAGTTTACCCGAATGCCCGAAACTGCCGCAGGTCGAAGCCCTCAAGATCACCGAGAAGGAAATCCTCGCGCAGGAAATCTTCGAACTGGAGACGCCGGATCGGTCGCTGCTATCAGGTCCGAGTTCGCGCTTGCACGATCTATCCACCATCGTGCGGGTGGCCAAGGATCTGTTGATGGGCTTCCGCGCGCTGCATTTCGCCGGACCCTGCGTGACGATTTTTGGCTCGGCGCGGACCCAGCCCGGCAGCCACTATTATGAAATGGCGCGGCAGATGGGAGCCGCCTGCGCGAAGCTCGGCTTCACCGTCATCACCGGCGGCGGTCCGGGCATCATGCAGGCCGGAAACCAAGGCGCCTTCGAGGCTGGCGGGCGTTCGTTAGGAGTGAACATCGAGCTGCCCTTCGAGCAAATGCTCAACCCCTACGTCCAGCGCTCGGTGACGATGCGTTACTTTTTCACCCGCAAGGTGGTGCTGGTGAAATACTCGTATGCCTTCATCGTCATGCCCGGCGGCGCGGGCACGCTGGATGAAATGTTCGAGACCATGACGCTCATCCAGACCGGCAAGCTGAAGATTTTCCCGATCATCCTGATGGGCCGGGACTATTGGAAGCCGCTGATGGACTTCGTCTATCGGATGGCGGAGGAGGGGACGATCAGCCCGGACGATCCCGAGCTGATATTTTTCACCGACGACGTGGAGGAAGCGGCGGCGCACTTGCAACGGCACGCCGTCCGGCAGTTCGGTCTGCGGCGGAAGCGGGTGCCCAAGGCGATGAAGATCCTCGGGGAAAAGCCGCTGGCGGAATGAATTCCAGTTCACGGCTTCGGCAGGAAAAACCCGCGCTGTTTGTCGGAAATGGGCAGACCGAGTTTCTCCATCACCGCGAGCATGTCTTCCCACACTTGGCGTTTGGACTGATTTCCGCCAGCGGTTTGGAGCAACAGGCTGGGGTGGTAGGTGACGCGCACTGGCGTGCCTTCGAAGTGATGCCATAGCTCGCGCATCGAGCCGACCGCGCCTGTTAGGCCGAGCAAGCCCTCCGCCGCTCCCTCGCCGAGCGCGATGATGCACTCGGGTTTTACGATCCCGATTTCCGCTTGGATAAATGGCAGGCACGCGGCCATTTCCTCGGCACTGGGCTTGCGATTATTCGTCGTTTGCTTGGGCGTCGCGGGGCGAAATTTCACGATCAAGGAAATATACACTTCGTCGCGCGAGAGGCCCATCGCCTTGAGGATGTCGTTGAGCTTTTGACCCGCCGGCCCGACGAATGGCTCGCGCTCCTTTTCCTCCTGATAGCCCGGCGCTTCCCCGACTAACATCACCCGCGCCGCAGGATTTCCAGAGGCGAAAACCATCGTTTCCCGCAGCGTCCCCAGCGACTTGGCCGGGGGCCAAGTTTCCGCTTGGCGGCGCAGCGAGGCGAGCCGCTCGGTCGCCGTCATGCCTTCGATGGCGAGCGTGCTGACGACCGGCACCGGCTTGGGTGCCTCCACTGGGATCTCGACCCGCAGCGGTTCCGTCGCCGTCGCTACCGAGCCAGTCTTGGTCAAGTTGAAAAGCCCGCGCAAGCCACTGCGCGCCCCTTCGTCGAGATGCACATGAGTGACGCCGCGCGCTTGCTCGGCGGTGAGAAATTCTAGCAGGACATCGACAGGACGAATCACCCGGCGACGCTAGCGACTTGCCGCGCGGGTGCAACCGCAGGATTTACCCGGGTGCTTGTCCTTGCCCGCAGCGGGAAATTGGGGCAGTTTCCCCGCGCT
>JAYVEJ010000365.1:0-4778 GCA_043748885.1 Luteolibacter sp.
CGGGCGAGAATAGGTACTGCGGCAAATGTGCTGTTAGACAACACAAACAGAATGAATGTGGTTTTCATGGGGGGGAACTTGGGGGATTATTTAACGACGGCTTCTTCAAATGTCACGAGGATGACGAGATCCTGGAGATTGAAGTCCGCATAAATCGGGTTGGTCTGGCCCAGCTCCATCAAGATGATGAGATCACGGGTGCCGATCTTGACTTTGTTATCCGCAGCGAGGTAGGGTTTGAGAGTATTCTCAATGAAACTTTGCTGAATGATGGTAGGAATGGTGGAGCCATTTTTAAGCACCACAACATTCTGCGTAGGGGTAGTGGTGCTGTAGAATGGAAGCCATGCTTTATTGCGGTAGCCGTGTGCTCCGAAACTTATAATGTCGGTTGGGTTGACGGCGGAGTTAAGAACCAGCGTCGATGGATTTACATCGGTCTGAGTACCATAAAACAGCCGGGTCCACGAGGAGTTATTGATGCTCCACATTACTTCAACGGGAAGATACACCGCTTTGCCTAGCTTCTTCTCGTCGTCAATGGTGCCGGACGGATCAAAGGTTCCCTTTTTCATGGTGCTAGGATTGGATGAATCCACACCGTCGATGTTGTTACCGCCGCCGTTGTTAGTTTTAATCTCTTGGAAAGAGGAACCTAGAATGCGAACCCGAATTTGGGTTTTGCGCAGTTCGGGAGCGGAGACGGGATATTTGATTTTCCAATCGAGTAGTGAACGACTGCCGACACGAACCAAGGATCGGTCCACATTGAGCTTACCAGTTGGTATATCTGCAGCGACGGCGGAACTGAATGAGAGGAGGGATGCGATGCATCCAATCATCAACATTCCACCTAGGGGGAGGCGGGGGTGTTTCATGGTGTTAGGGGGGAGCGTCTGCTCTTGCGAACCGACGACGGCATTGAAAGCTTCACTTGCTGGAAAATCAAGGAGTCTGGAGGAAGTTACGTCATCGCGTAAGGCGGGCAATCAGCGTCGCCGCTTCTTCATCGTTTGCATAAATGGCTGAAAAAAAGCTGCTTGTGGAGCAAACGAAAAATCCCCGCTGCTCCCTGATAGGGCGCGACGGGGATGGACGATTAGTTAGGAAAAGCTAACTAACTTGATTTTGAGGTGGATTCAGCGGTTCAGGAAGGAGTTCCAATGCTCGATGTTATCCTTCTGCGACTCGAACAACGCAGTGGTGTCTTCGAGGATGTCGATGGAGGTAATCTTGTCGCCCTTGGCGATTTTGTTCACCACGTCTTGGCCGGTGATGACTTCGCCGAAGACCGCATGTTTGCCGTCGAGGTGCGGGGTCGGGAGATGGGTGATGAAGAACTGGCTGCCGTTGGTGTTAGGTCCAGCATTGGCCATGGAAAAAATGCCGGGCTTGGTGTGTTTCAACGAGCTGTCGATCTCGTCGGCGAACTTGTAACCCGGGCCGCCGGAGCCGGTGCCAGTCGGGTCGCCGCCTTGGACCATGAAATTGGCGATCACCCGGTGGAAGGCGACACCGTCGTAGTAGCCACGCTTGGCGAGGTTGAGGAAATTAGCGCAAGTGACCGGGACTTGTGAGGCGAAGAGCCGGGCATTGATGTCGCCTGCGGTGGTGTGAAGTGTGATTTTGATGTCGGACATGGGCGCTAGGAAATACGGCTTTCCGCGATCTGGCAACTCATGCGTTTGCAAGCACCCACTTGTATTCGCCGGCGATTTGCTCCTCCACCGGGCGTTGCAATTCGTCCGGCAGGACGCCCCAAGTGTAGGTCTCGATTTCGTAATGCTGACAGGCACCAGGATTGTCGCGACGCCATTCGAGCACCGCTTCCGCATCGAGGCGGGTCGAACGCAGCGGAGGCGAGGGCTCCGCATCCAGCGGGATGTGGAAATGCACGCGCGCCTCCACGGCATCGAGAATTTCTCCTGCATTGAGAAAATCTGGCAGATCCACAAAGCGGGTGATCGTCGCCTCGCGCCCGAGCACTAACACCTGATGGAAATAAGTCGGTTCATCAAACGCGCGGATGGCCGCGACGGCTGCCGGATCATGCGGATCGAGGGCGAGCGCACTGGACAGGTGGATCTTCGAAATGCGGATGCCCGAGTTCACCATGGCATCCAGCGATGCTCGGACGTCGTCGAATTGGAGGGCGAAATGGCAGGTATCGAAGTTCACGCCGATCCTGCGCCACAGGATTTCCGCATCGGGAGCTTCCTCATGCAGACGCTTGAAGAAATCCAGTGTCTCCACGGTATTTTCAAAATGTCCGAGTGGCTCCGGCTCCAGCCCGAGATGGAAATCATGTCCCGTTAGTTCCGCCAGTTCCTCCAGCCATTTCGCCAGCTCGATGAGATTCCGGCGGATCGGCGCTTCGTCCACATGGAACGTCTTGTGCGACCCCGGTAGCGTCGAAACCGAAGCTCCCGTCCCCGGCCGCGCGATGGCTGCTAGAATCCGGAACAGATCCTTGGTGTAATCCAGCCGCGCCTGCTCCGTCCAATCCGGCTTGAACACCTGCTCCTTCACCCGCGTGCCGTGGAAGCTGCCGTAGGGAAATCCGTTGATCGTGAAAACATAGGTATTTGTTTCCGCCAGCCAGTTTTTGAAATTCACGAGATGATCGCCTTCCAACAGCTCTCGCGCCGCCACGGCTGATAGACGCAGGCCGATGGCGAATGCCTCTTCCGCTCCCAGTGATCCCGCCTCCCTCAAACGTTCACGGACAGCCAGCGCATGCGTCTTGAGCACCGCCAAGGTCTCCGCCCACGTCTCCGCCGGGTGGATGTTGGTGCAGTAGGCAAGGTGGGATTGATGGAATTTCATGAGGGTGGGGGGGACTCGGAGTGCGGGGACATGTCCCCGCTTTCCACTGGCCGACATGTCGGCCAGTCTGAAAGCTCTGACATGTCAGAGCAGTCCAGCCCTGACGCGTCAGAGCAGTCCAATAGATCGACCCGGTATGGATCATCCACCGACACTCGATCAGTCTTGAATGACTCCACCGTGAGGGCGAAAGCACGGGTGGCGTTTTTCGCAAACCATCCTGCCGAGCACCAGCGGTATTGCTCCGGCCTTAGCACAAGTCCATGCTTCACCGGATTTCTCATCACATACGAGAGTCGTGCTAACCAAGATTTCTCGAACGTCAACAGGGTATCCCGGTAGTTGAACCAGACTTTCCGGCCTGGCGTCATGTCGCGCAGGTTGGCCTGTTGTGCCGTGAGCATGTGGACCTTTCCTAGCACCTTTGCGAGAGCGCGTGCATCGCTGCCGTGGGATGCCACGAAATGATAGTGATTGGGAAAAACTGCCCAAGCCTGCAATTTCCAACCGCCTTCTTCCAAGCATTTCAAGAGCGTGGCTTCGAGGAAATCTAGCATCTCCGGGCCTTTGAAATGAGGCTGATGATCGAGGGTGGACGCTGTCACAAAATAGATACCCGGTTCGTGGGTCCAGTGAGGCGGCGCGTGAGCCCAGCGCTTTGAATTTCCGGAGTGCTCCGACATATCGGAGCTTTCACACTGGCCGACATGTCGGCCAGTGGAAAGCGGGGACATGTCCCCGCAGTCCGAAGGCTTGTCATCCGGCGCATTCATTCTGTGAACCTCGGCGACTGGCTCAGAAACTTACGCGGGTTTTGATAGACGATCTGTTCGATGGCCTCCGCCGTGTGTTTGCGGCGCTTCATTTCCAGCGCACACTTGGGCACCGCGAGCGGATCGGAGTGGCCCCAATCGCAGGCGGAGTTCATCCACAGCCGCTCGCTGCCGTAGATTTCTAGCATGTCGATCGCCCGGTTAGGCGTGCATTTGCTTTCCGGATAGAGCGTCATGCCTGCCCAGTAGCCGCCGTCTAGTACTTGGGAAATCGTGTGCTCCTCGACGTGGTCGATGATCACTTTTCTGCGGTCTAACTTCGAGAACGACGCAAGTGAATCGAGGATCAGCCGGGTGCCCTTGAGCTTATCCTCCAAGTGCGGGGTGTGGATCAGAATCGGCAAATCCCGGTCGAGCGCCAGCTGGACGTGGGCCTCAAAAATCTCCAGCTCGTTGCGCGTGTTCTTGTTCAGCCCGATTTCTCCGATCCCTAACACCGTCGGGCAATCGAGAAACTGCGGGATCAAGCTCATCACCTCGCGGGCGAATCCGGGATCGTCTGCTTCCTTCGGGTTGATGCACAACCAGCAGTAATGCTTGATGCCGTATTTCGCTGCGCGCTTTGGCTCGTATTCCGTTAGCTGGCGGAAATAATCGTAAAATCCATCCGCCGACGAACGATCAAAACCCGCCCAGAATGCCGGCTCGCAAATCGCTTCGCAGCCAGACAGTGCGAGTTTCTCGTAGTCGTCGGTGGTCCGGCTGACCATGTGGCCGTGTGGCTCGATGTATTTCATGTGGGGAAGAGAGTGGATGGTTGAGAGTTGATCGTTGATGGAAAGAGGAAGAGTTCATTCATTTTCGGCCCATCAACCATCACCCCTCCACCATCAACTTTCTCTCCGGTAGAGCCGCGCCGAACGCGCCTTGGAACGGCGCACTATCAAAAACCTCCGCCGTGTGATCCGAGAAAGATTCTAACACGGCACGAGCGCGGTCAGGGCGGTCGGTTAGCAGGATTGGCAGCGCGTTCTTCAGAGCGGTGAAGCGGTAGTCGTCGGCACCCGGATGGCGGTCGATCCGGTCGAGAAACGCGGCGATGTCGATGAGCTTGTGGCGCGCATCGATGAATTGGAGATCAAGGAGTTCCTTCTTGCTCGGCATGGGGGCAGGTTATTC
>JAYVEJ010000366.1:0-4774 GCA_043748885.1 Luteolibacter sp.
TCGCGCTCGGTCCGCAGTGCCTGATAGGCTTCTTGAATGATCTGAAACTGCTCTGGCCGCCGTTCTGGCGGAAAGCGCCGCAACAACGACTGGTAGGCCGCGCGGACATCCGCGTCCGTGGTATCCAGCGGCAGATTGAGCACTAGGAATGGGTTCATGGTCGTTTAAAAAAGGTCGGGTTGGTTGGGGTCGTTTAGCGGCGTGCGGGCGGGCTTTTTTTGAGAACCGCTGGAGGGTTTCGGCGGCGGTCGAGTGGTTATCTTGCTAAAGACTTTTTCGAGGGCTGCGCGCACTTCATCCTCTGTGACTGCAAGTTCGGTCAAGGCCTTCCGCGCCTTGATCATGCCACGTTCGTCCATATTCTGAACCGCATCCGCATAGGCTTCGACCAACTTCTCCAGTTCCTCCCCTCCGGTCGGTAAATCATCGTAGCCGCCATCAAACGCCGCCTCGAAACCATTCTCATCCCAATCGTCGTCCGGTTCCTGAAATGCGGCGTTCCGTTCCGTCTTTTCCAGCCGTTCGCGCAACGCCTTGACGCGCGCCACCACGGCGGTCATGCCGAGTGCGGCAGCATCTTTCGCCACCATTTCTAGGTCAGGCAAGAACTTGTCTTTGCGCAAATACAAAGACCCGCGGCCATGCATGATCACCATCAAATTGGCCAGCCGAAGCCGGGGGTCCACCTTGCGCTTGCCCGCCGGGGCGGAACGCTCGAGTCCGTTGGATAGCTCGTTCATGCACAGCGCGAACAAGTGCTCAGCGTGCTCCGTCAGCCCCTTTTTCAGCAAATCCCAGTGATCCAGGAAAACCAGCAGGCCGTCCGGATCCTTGGGCAATTTCCCGACCAGCAAGCCATCGAGCACGTTCAGCAGCCAATCGCCCGCGCGGGTGTTTTCCCGCCAGCCCCAGCCTTTGACTTTGGAAATGAACGCCAGCAGATCCAAAGCATTGGAGAAAACTCCCCAGCCAAATTCGCCGCGTTTCAACTCCGCCGTCCACTCACCCTCCCAATCCGCTCGCGGCTCGATGCGATACACCGCCGCCAACGAATCCTCTAGGAAAAGCCGCTCGACCGTGGACGGTGCCAGCCGCTCGGCATCCGCCCGCGCTTGCCGCGCGGAATCGCCGTCTGGCTCCAGAACCAACTGCCGCACCCGCGAAATCCAACGCGCCAGCATATAGAATCCACGCCCCGGCCTATCCTCCAACAGCGGTTCCATTTCCGCCCATATCGCCGCCAAAGGTCGCCCCTTGCGGAGGTATTCGCGGGCTTGCAGCACCAGTGCGATGAGCATCGACTGCTTCACCTCCTTGTCGAGCGGATCAAGCGCCAGTCCAGCCCGCAGCGCCGCCAAGCTTTTGTCGTAGGCCTTGCGCTCCAACGCGTGGTTTCCCGCTTTGACCAAAATCGTCTTGTTACCGGGAAAACGTTTCACCAGCTCTCCAAGCATCTGGTTGTGGCTTTTCGCGTCGGCTTGCCGTTTCAGCAGAGAAAGCCAGGCCGCCTCGTTTTCCGGATCGCAATCCACCGCCTTTTCGAGCGCCTTGCGGGCTTTCGCGAAGTCCGCCCCGCGAGGCTCGGAAAAAGCATCCATCCCGTAGGAATTCTTGAAAGGCTTGCACAGCATTTCACCAAGCCACTGCCACGCCATCGAGTCGCGTAGCGAAGCCTCCCCCTCGCCACGCTTCCACGCATCGATCACCATCCGCCAGCTCCGATCCAAGTCCGCCGGCGGGATTTCACCGACGTCGGTCACGCACATCGGACGCAGAATCGTCAACAGGACTTCGGGAAGGTGGCGTCTCTTACTCTCGTCAAAGATTCCAAAATGATCCGCAAGATGCATGGAATATTCGAAGTCCGCATCGCTCATTCCCGAGCGATAAGGCAGCACCGCCTCAGTCAGCACGGCGGGCAGATCGGCTTGCTGCGAGGGAAAAACCCCTTTCATCCCGGAGTGCATTTCCTGAAACGCCTTCAGCCGCTTGCCCGCTTTCCAAGCGACGGATGCCGCCAGAATCGGCCCGCTCCACGCGGCTGGCTGCCCGGTCGCCGCCAGATAGAATGGAATCCGCGCCGTCGCCGGAGCGACTGGTCCCGGCGCCAACAAGGCGGGATCGAAAGCTCGCGCTGCCCGTGCCAGCGCCCCTCCCGGTGGCAGCTCGCCGAAGCACTGCCGCGCCGTTTCCTCATCATCCTCAAACACGCAGCGCACGCCCCGCAGAAACAGCCGCCAGTGGCGGAAAATCGACTGCCGTGGCAAGGCCCGCAACGCTTCCCGCGTTTCGTCCCAACGACCATCACCGGTCGCGTCGCAAGCCGCCCGCACCGCCGCCAACTCCGCCGCAAGCTGCGTCGCCCGCTCGTCGCCGGTCGCTGGCGGCTGATAGGCATCCGCCACCAATTGGTCCACCGTCGCCAGATCCGCCGGGGAAATTTCCGCTGCCGTCCCGTCCACCCGCAGCGCCAAGGCCCACCCTATTGCACCTTCGCCCGGCACGGAATCCCCGGCGATCCGCTTGCCCGGCGGTGCCGCCATTTCCGCTCGCAGCGTGACGATCAGCGCGGCTGGGGCAAGCGTTTGAAGATAATCCACCACGGTGCCGGCTTCCTTGACCAACCCCTTGCCGAGCATCTCGCGGACCAGCCCGACGTTGGATTCCACCAGCAACGGCAAATACCGCGCACGATCGCGCTTCCACAAATCCTTCGCCGCATCCCGCGCCTTGCGCCACCGCCCGTCCCGCATCCAGTCCAGAATCGAGGCGGCAGCGGGATCCTGCGCGAACGCGCCGAGGTCGGAAATCATGATGCCAGCGACAAAAGCATCCCTTCAAATCGAATCAAGAACAAAGGCCGCGCGGCCTCAGGCGAATTGTTCGACAAGCACGGCCTTGGCGTAGTCGCGGTTCATGCGGGCGATGTGGTCCACGCTGATTTCCTTCGGGCACGCCGCTTCGCACTCATATTGATTGGTGCAATTTCCAAACCCCTCGGAGTCCATCTGGCGGACCATCGCCAGCACCCGCTTGTTGCGCTCCGGCTGGCCTTGCGGCAGATGGCCGAGGTGCGAAACCTTGGCCGCCACAAACAACATCGCCGAAGCATTTTTGCAGGACGCCACGCAGGCACCGCAGCCG
The DNA here is from genome assembly GCA_043748885.1 of Luteolibacter sp. Lineage (GTDB taxonomy): Bacteria > Verrucomicrobiota > Verrucomicrobiia > Verrucomicrobiales > Akkermansiaceae > Luteolibacter. The sequence goes on from JAYVEJ010000366.1 coordinate 3,145, forward strand.
ATGCAAGCCGCAGCGTCGAAAGCGCTATCGGCGTTGTGTTTTGAAATCGGGATCGCGTTGGCATCCACGCTGGAGCCGGTGCGGACGTCGATGTAGCCGCCAGCCGCCACGATCCGATCGAAGGCCGAGCGATCGACGATCAAATCCCGGACGACCGGAAACGGATTGGCGCGGAACGGCTCGATCCAGATCGTGTCACCGTCGGCAAATTTCCGCATGTGGACTTGGCAAGTGGCGGTGGCGCGTTCCTTGCTGTGGGGAATGCCGTTGATCGTTAGCGAGCACGAGCCGCAGATGCCCTCGCGGCAGTCATGTTCGAAATGGATCGGCTCGTCGCCCTTGATGATCAGGCTCTCGTTGACGATATCGAGCATCTCTAAAAAAGAAGCCTCGCTGGGGATCTCCTTGGCGTCGTAGGTCTCAATCTTGCCTTTGGCCTTGGGTCCGGTCTGCCGCCATACTTTGAGTGTCAGATTCATGGGGATTTCGATGCGATCTTGAAAAAATTTAGCGGGCTCAATCGTGAGTCTCGTCGGCGGCAGAGTAAGGAGGATCGCGCCGCGAGCTAGGAGAAAAATCGCGCATTTGTTCACCTTATCCGCAGCGCGGATTGGAGACTAAAAAGTCACTTCACGGCGTTAGACAAGCGAGTCGGATTGTGCCTGACTCCCGCACTTCCGAAACTATGTTAGCCTCCATTGCCCTCACGTTGATTCTCGCCATCGCCGCCGCGCCCGTCCTGATTGCCGAGTCCCGTCCCTGGAAAAGCGCCGACGGCCTCCGCACCGTCCAAGGGGAATTCATCAAGCGCGACGCCACCAGCGTCACCATCCGCGGCGACGGCGGCAAGGAGTTCACCATCGAACTCAGCAAACTCCACCCGGACGAAAAAAAGTGGCTGGACCTCAACCACTCGCTCACTGGTCCCGCGCCAGATCCGGCCGCTTTCTTTGACAATCTAACGTTTAACGACACCCGCGAGTCCACTCTCGCCAAGCTCAAGGTTAGCAGGATTGTGGAAATGACTGCCGACGAAACCTTCATCGGTCGCTCTGGCATCAACGGAATTTTCCGCACCCGCCAGAAAATCGGCAACCTCAGCGGCTTCCTCTATTTCGATTGGACGGAAGCCGGGAAACTCAAGGAGCTCACCTTGCAAACCGAGTGCCTGCCCGCCACCGCCTATAAGTCCGACCTTGAGCCGAGTTGGAAGGGATTCGTCGCACTCCTCAGCACGCTCTACGGCAAGCCCATCCAGAAAGGCCCCTTTCCCCAGCCGACAAGCATCGCCAACGGCTCGTTTTCCCCGTCCCATTTGTGGACGTTAGAAACTGGCGGCTCGGCTCTGCTAGGTGCCGCGCGTGAGGCTGACAAGTATCAGCTCGTCGTCCGTTTTACCCAGAAGAAGGTCGGCGTGGTGGAGATTCCGTAGCCGCACCCTACCCCCTGAGAGATCCGCAAGTGTCGGCGCGCATCACAATTTGTGGAAACGTGGCTGGAGCGTCTCGCTCCAGACCGTTGTCCGGGCGTCCCGCCAGTTGTGTTCTTAGAATGATTCCAGCTTCCTTAGCCCTCTGAATGTGACGAAATTGTCACTTGTACGATTCGCTCGTACCTGCCTGAATCATCG
>JAYVEJ010000367.1:0-4758 GCA_043748885.1 Luteolibacter sp.
GAACCCTTCTTCCAAGCGCGGGCGCCGATGAAGAGGATCGAGATGAGGGAAAGCAAGACAAGGATGACGACCGTCAATTCGAGGAGGGTCATACCGGACTTGGACTTCATGTTTTGGGTGTTTGTCAGTTTCATGGTGTGTTATTTTCTATTTTATGTTTTCAGTTTTATTGTTGTTTTGTCGGAGTGAGATCGGCGTGGGACTCGAAGTTTTCTGAGTACTTCGTGGGACGATCAATCTCGGAAAGGGGTTGGGATGGAGTAAAGTTAGAAGTTAATAGTTATTAGGAAAGAGCTGGAGATATGGCAAGAATAAAGTTAAGTTTTCATGACTTTTCACATCTAACCTTTAACGTATAACTCTTAAGCCTCTCCATCATCATTCTTATTCATTTTAACATTCTCGAATGTTTCATGAGTGATCACGCCTTTGTTGAGAAGGCGGCGGAGATTGGTGTCCCACTCAATGTTGCCCGCGCGGCGGATCACATCTTCGAGGGAGCGGGCCCCGCCGTCATAGTTGGCGATGGCACTTGAAACGGCGTCGTCATTATTCTGGAGGAATTCGTAGGTAAGCACTCGTTTTTCGACTCCGTTGAGAAGTCCTTGCGAGTGGATGAAGATAAGTATTTCCGCGAGGCGGCTAAGAACTGCGGTGTGGCTATCTTTAGGGTATAACTCAAGGATCCGGCCAATGGTCTTGACCGCTCCGGTGGTGTGCAAGGTGGAGAGTACTAAGTGACCGGTTTGCGCAGCTTCCATGCAAGTCTCCATCGCGTCGCGGTCGCGAATCTCACCTAGCAGAATGATATGCGGAGCTTTCCGCAACACGTCTTTAAGTCCTTGGCGGTAAGAATGCACATCCCGTCCGACTTCTTGTTGAGTCACGATACTGGGCGATGGGATGCGGTGGCCAGGATAGTCTGGATCATCCATATCATCAGGATACTGATACTCGATGGGATCCTCCACCGTGACGATGTGCTTCGGATGATTGCGGCGCGCCCAGTCGATGAGGGATGCCAGAGTGGTGGATTTACCCGAACCGGTGGGACCGGTGACCAAGCAAAGACCGGCACGCTTCAAAACTCCGTGGCGGAGGGTGTCGGTGGTGTCTGTATCAATCCCTAACGACTCGAGTTCTGGAATGAAATCATTAAGAATCCGGCAAGTGACACCTAGACCCGATGAACTCAAATGCGCCTGGATCCGCAAGCGTCCCGAGCGCTCGCCGCTATCGCCCATAGGGATGCCGTCGCAGGAGAAGTCCGCAACTCGGGTTTCCGAAAAGGTCGCGATCGCGAGGCGGATTTTTTCATCAACGCGCATTTCAAGACCTTTGTCTTGGCCGAAGCCATGACTGCCGCTTTCGCGGTTGGTGATGAGTTCCTTGAGGATCTCATTCATGTTTCCGGCAGAGAGAATTCCGAGGAAGTCGAGTTTCTCCATGCCTTTGTTAGTATGGATATAGACCGGGCGCTCGGCGCGCATCTGGATGTCTGACACCCGTAGCTCACGGCAGACGCGGAAGATGATCCCTAGCAGATCTGTGCCCTTCATGCCCGCCGCAAAACGCACCGGCGCGGCTGCCGGGGCATAACCCGGCAGCGGTGGTGGTTCGAGAATGGCGGAGAAGACGGACATAGAACTTAAATATATAATTTTGAAATTTTAGTTAGCGACTTGGTGTTGGAGTCCGCTCTCGAGGCGGACGATGGTTTTCTCGGAAGTTTCGCGGATTTTAGTCATGAAATGGAAGCGATCATCGCACTCGGTGATCCGTTGGGGCGAGAGGAGTTCCCAATTTTTAGATTCGTCCCACTGCTTGGCAAGGGTCTCATAACGGGCGAGGCTGTAGTCGAGAACGCTGAGAAATTGGCGCATCTGCTGCGTCGTGAACTTGGGAGACTCGCTCTTGTGATCTTCAAACATCAGTTGAAGGATATTCGTCGCAGCGGCAGCGGCAGTGAGAGCCGCGCGGGGATCATTTTCCTGCTTGAGACAATATTGAATGGTGTCCTCGGCGAGTTTTGCGGCAGCACGCGTGAGTTGAGGACGAGTGCTAACGGCTGGCTCAGTTAGGAAGAAGTGGAGGGCATTGTAGTTGCCGTAGTGGGACGGATCGAGCTTGTAGGCAAAGCGAAGCTTATCTTCGGCCTGCCGCCGCAAGTGACGCTTAAGAGCCTCGCCCGCGCTGTAGGGATTGGTGCGAGCTTCGGTCGCCTCTTCCAATGAAGTCAGGAATTGTTTGAAACTGTGCTTTGGTGCAGGACTGGATTTAGCGCTACTGGCGTGGTCATCATGGCCGTCGCATTTCTCGCCATCGCCATGATGGTGGGCTTGGCCACTGATTCCGATTTCGGAATAAGTATTGATAGGGCCTTGCATCGCCATGGCAAGAACTTCGCCATAAGGACCGCCGTTGATACCCATAGGATTCAAAGGCACTTTCAAGTCATGATCCACAGTCAACGGACGACCGGCAAACGCCCACGCGATCATACCACTGCCGATGAGGCCGAGGGAAACCATGTGAGTGTGGATGCGTGTCATTTAGTTAAATGTTAGCCTTAAAAAGATGAAGTAGAATCAGGCAGAGAGTTTGGTGCGGAAACAGAGCCGGGATAGACCCACATAAACCGCGAGGATGCCGGCGAAGTAGAGTGTCATATTCCAAAACGCTGCTGTGGGTAGAGCTCCAGATTTAAGGAGCAGGCGTTGCGTTAGATCCGCAAAGCTGTAGTGAGGTGAGTAAACCCAGAGACCTTGCAGGATTGGATTCTCATCCACTTTAAGCATGCTCTCGAGGTAGCCGACGCCGTAGAGTCCGTAGATCGTGATAAATAAGGTCACAGTGAAGCCAGTGATGCCGCCGAAGCGTGAGGCGAGCGCAGTTGCCAAAGCTAGCAATGGGGCCATGACCAGCAGGAAAAGCGCAGTATACTGGAGGTTTAAAATCCACCACATGGAGCGTTCGAGCGCATTGCCGGGTGCGGCAGTGAACTGGCAAATGGCGGCGGTGATGATGGCGAGCGGTGCAATGAAGCAGAACACCGCGAGCCAGATTTCAAACAACTGGCGAGTGGCGGAAACTCCGGTGGTTTGGAAATACTCGCCGACGCCGGTTTTGGCATTGGCCTCCCCCTGTTGGGCTGCGGTGAATAAGCCCCAGAGCAAGGCGCAGGTCCAGAGCGTGCTCCAGGCTGCCAGGATTCTTGCCGGCTGAACGAGGATCGGTTTCTCGGTGGCGCTAGATAGCAGCGGCAGTGCAAACGGCAGGACCATCACCGCAATGGCACAAATCGCCCACGCCTTGCGCTGGAAAATTGTTGCAACAGTAAGTCGGAAGAGTCGCATGGTTTCAGTTAGTTCATTAAGCTCTTGAGGCCGCTCCATGTTTGGTCGCTGCCGCTGAAATGGCGGGCGGTGTTGCCTTCGATCATCAAAGCGCTAGGCATTTCCATGGAGTCATAATCCGGGTGGCAGCTCACCAGCCGCAGCACATTGGAGGAGGATGCTTTCCAAATTTCCTCGAACGCTTGGCGGGCGAAGGCGTCGAGTCCGCTGAATGGCTCGTCGAGTAGAAGAATGTTGCCAGTATCCGGCTTCACCGAGAACTCCGCCATGATCAGGCTGGTCTTGCGACGGTTACCGGTGGAAAGGCGACCGTAGGGCTTCTTAATATCTAGCTCGATGTTGCCCGCGAGTTTGAGCGCATCGCCCAAACGTGACTTAGGAAGCAGCATCCGAAAAACCATGGCCGGGGTGATGGTGGGATCGAAGCGGAGATCCTCTGGGACATACTGGACGAATCCCTCGACCCGGAAATTTCCCGCAACTGGCTTCTGAGTGCCGGCTAGGGTGCGGAGGAGAGTCGTCTTGCCGCGCCCATTCCGAGCGAGCAGGAAATGAGTGCCACCACCGAGTTCAACTTCTTGCCCGAAACTGGCCAGTGGGCTGTCATAACCAATCTCAAGACCTCGGTCGAGACGGATGGAAGGAGCAGTTTTGATCATCGTTTTGATTTTCGATTTCAAGGCGGTTCTAGGTCAGATCAGCGAGTTGTCAAGATGTCTTAGATGTCCGTATCGCTAATCTGTTTGAGGATTATGATAATCTTGCAGGGTTGGCAATCTTTTTTTGAACATTTTCGGAACAGCTTTGTCATTTTTTAAAAAGAACGGGTTTTGGGTGCTGCAAAACCTTGGGAAAACTAAGATTTGCAGTCACTTCTGGACCTCAGAAAAAACACTGGTTTTTTCTGCGTGACGGCAAGTGGGTGGTGGGTAGAACTCCCCGCAACGGAATATGGCGGGCAAGCTAACTTACCAACAAGCAGGAGTGGACACGCGAAAAGCGGCCGCACTCGTGGGCGACATCGGCACTCATGTGCGCAGAACTCAGCAGACACGCAAACTGTGGGGAGCCTTCGGGCTTTTTGCAGCATGCTACGATCTGAGCAGCTACAAGGAGCCAGTGATGATGACCGGCTGCGACGGCGTCGGGACCAAGCTGGAGCTGCTGCTGGAGCACGATTTGCTCGAAACAGCCGGCATGGATCTCGTCGCCATGAGCGTGAACGACATCCTCACCACCGGCGGCGATCCCCTGCTGTTCCTTGATTACATCGGCATCGCAGCCCTCCATGAGGAAAAAATCACGCGCCTCATTTCCGGCATGGCCGACTACCTCGAAGCTTGCGACTGCATCCTCGCCGGCGGCGAAACCGCCGAAATGCCAGGCATCGTCCCGGTGGATG
>JAYVEJ010000368.1:0-4752 GCA_043748885.1 Luteolibacter sp.
ACTTGGTTCTGGCGATGGTAGTCGAAAAACAAAGTTTCCGCGCAGCGTTTGCCTTCATCATAACAGGCGCGGATGCCGATGGGGTTGACGTTGCCGTGATAGGATTCCGGCTGGGGATGCACGTCGGGATCGCCATAAACTTCCGAGGTGGACGCCTGGAAAACCCGTGCGCCGGTGCGTTTCGCCAAGCCGAGGCAATGGATCGCGCCCATCACGGAGGTCTTGGTGGTCTTGATCGGGTTGTGCTGGTAGTGCGGCGGCGAGGCGGGGCAGGCGAGGTTGTAAATTTGATCGACCTCGTATTTGAATGGCTCAGTCACATCGTGGCGGACGAGTTCGAAATACGGGTTAGTTAGAAGGTGGGCGATGTTGCGCTTCCGACCGGTGAAAAAATTGTCCAAGCAGATGATTTCGTTGCCCTCGTTGAGCAGCCGTTCGCAGAGATGGGAACCCAGAAAGCCAGCTCCGCCGGTGATCAAAATGCGCATGGCTGGGAAACGAGCAGCATCTGCCGACCAAGGCAAGGATGGATCGTGCGCCCCCTCGAACCGTGGCACCATTCACTCAAGGCGCGGTCGTGTTCAATTTTGTTTGAACTAACTGGGATATTTCCTACGGTCCGCCGCATGGACGGTCTGCTCAACGGCGATCAATACGAGCTCGACCCCTTGGAACGCCAGGTGGTCGCCTTTTTCGTGGACGGGGTGCGCGTCCTAGGTCTGCCCCGCTCGATCGGCGAAATTTACGGCCTCCTGTTCATTTCCCAAACCGCGCTGTCCCTCGACGATCTCGTGCAGCGCCTCCACATCAGCAAGGGTTCCGCCAGCCAAGGACTGCGGATGCTCAAGAGCTTGGGCGCGGTCCGCGAAGCCACGGGAGAAGCCGATCGCCGGACTTACTATCAGCCAGCGATCGAGCTGAAGCGGCTGGCCGGCGGTTTCATCCGCGAGCAAATCCGGCCTCACCTGGAGAGTGGTAAAACCAAAATCACCCGGCTGGCGGAGACGACTCAAGACATCGACGATCCGGCTCGCCGGAAATTTCTGAGCGAGCGCGTGGAGCGGCTCGAAACCTGGATGCGCAGTGGCGGCAGAGTCCTTCCAGTTCTTCAAAAACTTCTCGGCCAATGAATTCTGCCCTCCCCAAACAGCCCGAATGGTTCTGCGTGCGCTGCCAAACGAAACGCGAACACATCGCCGCCAGTCACCTGCGCGAACTCGAAGGCCTCGAAGTTTTTTGCCCACGCCTGCGCTACCGCAAAGCCACCCGCCGGGGAAAAATCTGGTGGGTCGAGCCGATGTTTCCCGGCTATGTGTTGGCCAAATTCAACATCGCCGAGATGGAGCGGGCAGTCACGTTTTGCCAAGGCGTGCGCGGACTAGTTCGCTTCGGTGCCGGCATCCCCGCCGTGCCTGAGTCCTTTGTAGAAGCGATGAAACTCGAGATCCTCAAGCACAATGGTGCCGAGGAAGCCGAGTTGATCACCCTCAGCCCGATCATCGAAATCGGCGATGAAGTGGAAGTGGCTAACGGCCCCTTTCAAGGCATGCACGGCACGGTCGTGGCCGTGCCATCGTCCACCGAGCGGGTAAAAATCCTGCTCGAGTTTCTCGGCAGCCCGCAGGCGGTGGACATGGATTTATTCTCGATCCTCCTGCCGCGGCGCCCCACGCCCTGAACCATATCTCCGCCATGGAAATGGCAACTCACCTCACGCGTACCTTCCCCAGGTTTCTCTCCACAGCGGAGAGATCGACCAAGGGCGGCAGCGTGATAGACTCCGCCGCCCCTTGGAATCTGACAAATCCACTGACTTCCTGATCATCGGTGCCGGCTTTTCCGGACTGGTGATCGCCGAGCGTCTCTCCGCCGCCGGTTGGAAATGCGTGGTGGTGGATCGCCGCAATCATCTCGGTGGAAATGCCTATGACGGCATCGACTCAGCAGGCGTCCTCATCCATCACTACGGCCCGCATTACTTCCGCACAAACTCGCAACGGATCGTCGATTATCTATCGGCATTTACTGAGTGGCATAAGGTGAGTTATACCATCAAAAGTCACGCTCGCGGGCGTTACTGGAGTTTCCCGATCAATCTCAATACTTTTGAGGAATACCTTGGCCGGGCAGCGACCACTGATGAGTTTACTGCTTGGTTAGAGCATCACCGGATCGACATCGCCGAGCCGAAGAACTCCGAGGAAGTGATCATTTCCCAAGTCGGCCGGGAGTTATATGAATTGTTTTTTGAAGGTTACACGCGCAAGCAATGGAATCGCCACCCACGCGAGCTCGACGCCTCCGTCTGTGGTCGCATCCCGATCCGCACTAACCGCGACGACCGCTATCTATCCGAATCATTCCAAGCCCTGCCGAAGCACGGCTATACTCAGCTTTTTGAAACCATGCTCAACACCTCGCCCGGCGTCGAACTGCACCTCGGCATGGATTTCCAAGAAGCCCGTGCCCGCTGGAATCATAAGCATCTTATATTTACCGGCGCGGTCGACGAGTTCTATGATAGACGCTTCGGTCCCCTGCCCTACCGCTCGCTGCGCTTCGAGCGCGAATCGTTTTCTGCCAGTCAACTGCTAGCGCGCGAACCCATATCTGCTAAACCCGGGTTTTGGCAGCCGGCGCTGCAAGTGAACTATCCAGACGTAGAAGTGCCGTTCACTCGCATCGTCGAGATGAAACATGCGACCGGCCAGCAGATCGGCGCGACCACCATCAGCCGCGAATTTCCCAAGAACTGGTCGCCGGGCGACGAGCCGTTTTATCCCATCCCAGCTCCAGAAGCCCGCGCGGCCTATCAGCGATATTCCGAACTCGCCGCCGCCGAACCGGCCACCAGCTTCATCGGCCGACTCGCCACTTACCGGTACTATAACATGGACCAAGTCACCGGCATGGCCCTCGCGGAAGCCGATAAACTCATTTCCCGCTACGGCTCGAATTTATGAAAAAGCTATTCATCGCAGGCCATCGCGGCATGGTCGGCACCGCCCTCGTCCGCGAGGCGGAAAAACTTGGCGGATTCCATATCATCACCGCCACCCGCGACCAACTCGACCTTTGCGATCAACACGCGGTGTTTGGTTATCTAGCAGCGGAGAAACCAGACATCGTCATCATCGCCGCCGCCAAGGTCGGTGGCATCCATGCAAACTCGACCTACCCGGCGGATTTCATTTATGAAAATCTAACGATCGCGGCCAACTTGATCGAAGGCAGTCGTCGCGCCGCCGTGCAACGCGTGTTATTCCTCGGCTCGTCCTGCATTTATCCGAAGATGGCACCGCAGCCGATGCCGGAAGACTGCTTACTAACCAGCCAGCTAGAAATCTCCAACGAGGCCTATGCCATCGCCAAGATCGCCGGACTGAAATTATGTCAACATTACCGCGCCCAGCATGGACTGATCTATCACAGCGCGATGCCCACCAACCTTTACGGTCCGGGCGATAACTACCACCCGGAAAATTCCCATGTCATCCCAGGCATGATCCGCCGCTTCCACGAAGCCAAGGAACGCGGCGACTCCACGGTCACCATCTGGGGCACCGGCACTCCGCGCCGCGAGTTCCTCCACGTCCACGATCTCGCCGCTGCTTGTTTCCATCTGCTAGCGCTCGACTCGCCGCCTGACTGGGTAAACGTCGGCGTCGGTGAGGATGCCACGATCCACGATCTTGCATCGCGGATCGCAAAAACGACTGGCTTCACCGGCAGCATTGTTACCGATCCCAGCAAGCCCGACGGCACTCCGCGCAAGCTGCTTGATATATCAACCATCAAAGCCACCGGCTGGTCGCCTGTGGTGTCCTTCGAGGATGGACTGGCTGCGGCTTATCAGGATTTTTTGGCGGCGCTCGCAGCGGGCAAAGCGAGGTTATAACTGAATGAACTCTGTGCTGTCATCCGCTCAAAGCAATACAATCATCGAAGCTCTGGTGGGCTTCGATTGCGCAGTGATCTATCTATTCGGCTCTTACAGTAAGCAAACTGCCCATCCCGGAAGCGATATCGACATCGCATTCCTGCCTTCCAAAACAGTCGCGCCGTTGGACTGTTTTTATCTAGCGAGCACACTTTCCGAAAAGCTGGGCAAGCCAGTGGACTTGGTGGATCTATCAAATGCGAGCACGGTGTTTGCCAAAGAGATTGTCGCCTATGGAACCCCGCTGTTCATCGGCAACACGCTCCGCTACCATAACTTCGAAATGTACACCCTCTCGGACTACGCGCGGCTCAATGAGGAAAGAAGGGAGATACTTGCGGGATGATCGATGATGTCACATTAAACAAAGCGGCGATTGTCCGTCGTTGTCTTTCCCGGGTGTCAGAAGAATACCAAGGAGACTCCTCTCGCCTCGACGACTTCACCACTCAGGATTCGGTTGTTTTGAACTTACTCAGAGCCTGTGAAGCTGTGATCGACTTGGCGATGCACGAGATTTCCCGAAGTAAGCTGGGAGTTCCACAAACTAGCCGGGATGCATTTGAGATGCTTTTCCAAAACCAAATTATTAGTAGTCACACAAACACCGCCATGAAACATATGGTGGGTTTTCGCAACATCGCGGTGCATAGCTACGAAAAACTCCAACGCCCGATTCTCGAAGCCATCGTCGAGCGACACCTCACTGACTTCGAATCATTCTTATCAGAAATTATGCATCCGCCGTCCACCTCTTCTATTTCATGAAACGCGCTCTCATCACCGGCATCACCGGACAAGACGGATCCTAC
>JAYVEJ010000369.1:0-12193 GCA_043748885.1 Luteolibacter sp.
TGGCTCGCGGTCTTGCTCTGCCTGCTGCTAGGCGTGATGGGCGGGGCGAGGATTATGAAGAATTAGGAGTGCTGGGACATGTCCCAGCTTTCCCACTGGCCGACATGTCGGAGCAGTCCATACTCATCCTTCCTCTTCCCACGCCCGCTTCAACGCTGGACCCAGGGCGCTGTCGAGAGCTTGGTGCCAGTGGTCGTTGGTTTGGATGATGGGAAGCTCTGGAAGGATTCGCGGCGTTAGATCGGCGGGAGCTTCTGCGGCGTGGGCGTGGAAATACTCACCGCCGTCGCTGGCCGGGCCGATGACGCGGTGGGTGGTGCGGCCCAGCCCTAACAACGCGGCGTGGACCCAGCGGGCACCGAGCTGGGGGCAGAGGATTTCGCCGGTGGCTTGGATCGGGAACGGCTCGGAAATTCCGCCGAAGTCGATCTCCCAGCCAGCACTGCGGAAGACGGAATCGTGCGTCTGCCAATTTTCCGCGAGGCGCGGCAGCAGCCAGAAACGGACGGCTTCGTGGGCATCGTCTGGTGCGACGGTCAGCCGCAGCCGCGTATCTGCTAGGCCGCGGAGTTGGCGCAGAGTGGTCACGACGATGGCCCGATAACGTCGCGCAGCTTCCTCTGGGCCATGGTCCGCAGCCATTTCCGGCAGGACGCGGCCGGGCAAGGGTTCCTGGATTTTTAGCGTGAGCAAGCGCACACCGAGAGGCTTGTCCGGCGGCGCGGGTGGTCCAAGCGCGGATTACTACGGAATTCCTTATTTTACAGGCATGAAAACAATCTTGCCCCCAAGCGGGAGTGGGAGGATGCTGTGCCCGCAGCGAAGCGGATGGCAGCCAAGGACAACAAAAAGCGGGGTGAACTCCCGGAACCGACCCGATGGTCGAACGAAATCACCGGGATCATTTGGATCACGGCGGGTTTGTTGCTGCTGCTGTCATTGGTGAAATACAGTCCGGCGGACCTGCCGAGGTGGGGGCCGTTAGAGGCGTTTGCCGGAAAGTCTGGGGCCAAGGGCGAAAATCTAATTGGTCCAGTCGGCGGGGTTCTTGGGTTTATCCAAATTCTGTTATTTGGCGCGGCGGGCTACTTGCTGCCGGTGGGTTTCATCTGGTTTGGGATCATTAAGCTGGCCTTCGACGCGCGGATCTGGCCGCGGGCGGTGCTGGGGTTTTGCATCCTGCTACTCGCCGCCGCGGCTTGGCTCGATGCCGCAGATTTCTTTTTCAAGGAATGGGCCGAGCGCTGCAACCTGAACAACAGCCCCGGCGGCGTCATCGGTGATGGACTGGGTGGCTTTGTCCTCACCAACGTCATCGGCCGCGCCGGCACGCTCATTCTAACTGGTGGGGTCTATTTGGTGGCATTGATCATGCTCACTGGCCAGCAGCCGGTGCGTTTCGCCAAGGCTTGTTATCGGTTAGCCCGGCGGAAGTTTCATGAATGGCAGGCGAGCCGCAGCGCGACGGGAAAAATCGCCGCCCGCGAGGCGGAAATGCTTGCCGAGCGCGAACGTCAACGCGAGCAACGCCGCAAAGACCGCGAGTCCACCAAATCCGCGACCTCCGCCAAAGCCGCTGCCGAAGATCCACAAGCGATGCTGCCGTTGCGCGAAATTCCCACCCCTGAGATCATCGATGCTTCCCAGCGCCGTGCCATCGACCCCGAACTCATCGGGAAAAACCCGTTTAGCCGCAAGCCCTCGCCAGAGCATCAGGGGCTTCAAGAAGGCCGCTTCCCCAACTATCAGATCCCGCAGTTCGACCTGCTCGACCCGCTGCCCGAGGTGGAAGACTCGGATGCGGATGATGATCACAAGGAAGAGACCCGCCAGATCATCATCGATACGCTCAAGGCATTCGGCATCGAGGTCACGGCCGGTCCCATCACCCGTGGTCCGACCATCACCCGCTACGAGATCTATCCGTCCACCGGCCTGCGGGTTTCCCGCATCTCCCAGTTAGAAGCGGACATCGCCCGCGCCACCTGTGCCGAGCGGATCAATATCCTCGCCCCCATCCCCGGCAAGGACACCGTCGGCATCGAGATCGCAAACAGCAAGAAAGTCGCGGTGCCACTCCACGAACTGCTCTATTCCACGGATTTCAACTCCTCCAAGAAAAAAATCCCGCTCGCTCTGGGCAAGGACGTTTATGGAAACACGGTCATCGCCGACCTCGCCGCCATGCCGCACTGCTTGGTCGCGGGAGCCACCGGTTCAGGGAAATCCGTCTGCATTAACTCGATCATCGCGTCCATGCTCTTCAAGTTCAGCCCGGACGAGCTGCGCTTCATCATGGTCGATCCCAAGGTGGTGGAAATGCAGATGTATAACCGACTGCCGCACCTCGTGGTGCCCGTCGTCACCGATCCGAAAAAGACCGTGGCTGCCCTCAAGTGGGTGGTCAACGAGATGGAAAAACGTTACAAAATTTTCGCCAAAGTCGGGGTGCGGAATTTCGATAGCTTCAACGCCCGGCCCATCCCGGCGAAGCCAAAGCCCGCCCCAGAACCGGAGCCTGAAGAAGAACTAACGGATGACGGCCCGGAGCCAGAAGCTCCATTCGATCCGAAAGAGTTGCTCGATCCCACAATCCCTAGCAGCCACCAAGCTCCACCGTGGTCGATGATGGAAGACGAGCCTGACGAGGAAATGAACTCGCTGGCTGCGGCCCTCAGCGATGGCGACCTCGGCCCCGAAGCGGATGAGGAAGACGAGGAAGTTTACGAAGAGCAGATTCCCACCAAGTTTCCCTACATCGTCGTCCTCATCGACGAGCTTGCCGACCTCATGCAAACCGCGCCGGCCGATGTGGAAATGTGCATCGCCCGGATCGCCCAAAAAGCCCGTGCCGCCGGCATCCATCTCATCATCGCCACCCAGACGCCGCGGGCGGACGTGGTCACCGGCATCATCAAGGCAAACATCCCGTCCCGCATCGCCTTCCAAGTTTCCTCCGCCCTCGATTCCCGCGTCATCCTCGACACCAAGGGCGCGGATAAGTTAGTTGGAAAAGGCGACATGCTCTACCTGCCACCCGGCTCCGCCAAACTCGAACGCGCCCAAGGTGCCTTTGTGACCGATGCCGAGATCGAGCGCCTCATCGACCACTGCGCCGCCCAAGCGAAGCCGCAATTTGAGAAGGAAATCCAAGCCTCGATCAATGGCGAAGGCGGTGACGATGAAGACGACGACGTTTCGCAAGCCGATGAGGAGCTCATCATGAGATGCATCGAAGTGGTGCGCCAGGAACAGAAGGCCAGCACCTCATTGCTGCAACGCCGCCTCCGCCTCGGTTACACCCGCGCGGCGCGGATGGTGGACATTCTGGAGCAGCGCGGCATCGTCGGCCCCGGCGAGGGTGCGAAGGCGCGGGAAGTGTTTTTGAAGTGATATTTCCTTGGACTGCGGTGGCAAAGCGCAGTGCCGACACCGCAATCTCCGGTCCGTTGCCCTCAGATGATCCGGTCCAGCAGCGGCGAGCCGTTTTGATAGCGTTTAAAATTCTCCACGAAATGCCGCACCAACGTTTCCGATTCGTGCGCATGGCCACCGGCGATGTGCGGGGTGATGAAGCAATTCGCCTCGGCCCGCAGCGGATGAGCGGCGGGCAGCGGCTCCGGCTCGGTGACGTCTAACCACGCGGCTGCGAGGTGGCCGCAGCGCAGCGCGTCTAGCAGCGCACTCTGATCCACCGTGGTGCCGCGGCCGATGTTGTAGAACACCGCGCCGGGTTTCATTTGAGAGAGGCGTGCGGCATTGATGAAATTTAGCGAAGCTGCGTTGTCTGGCAGAATGTTGATGACGTGGTCGGCAGTGGCGAGCGCGGCGGGGAGACCCTCGGCGGTCACGGTTGGAAATCCCTCGTCACCGCGCGGCGTGCGGCGCATCGCGGTGATTTGCATTTCGAATGGTGCTAACAGGTTCACCAAATGCGCGGCGATCCCGCCGAAGCCGAGGATGACCAAGTTCTGGCCGCGCAGCGAAACTGAGTCGGCGCGTAGTTGGAAATACTCCGGCGAGCCGATGGCTGCGTGGCTCGGCAACGCCTGTGGCAGCCGCCGGGAGTTGGCTAACATGAATGCGAATACATGCTCTGCGCACGCCGCCGCATAGACACTGGAGCTGTTAGTGACGATCAGCCCGCGCGCGGTGACGAGCGCACGGAACTCCGGCGTGTCGTAGCGGGTGAAGCCAGCCGAACTCACTTGGATCCATTTGAGCCGCTCAGAATTCGCGATGCTCGCCAAGTCCGGTTGGCCGAAGGCGATGTCCGCCAGTGGAAATGCCGGGTCGGGTTCCGGCGTCGCAAGGATCGAGGATAAGCGTTTTTGCGGCTCGATGATTTCGTGCGGCGCGACGCCAGCGAGCAAGATCTGGGCGGCGTTTGCGCTGAGCGGCGAGTCTGAAAAAATACGATGTGTTTCCATGGCGGTCGGGCGAAAGCAGACACACCCCTGCGGGCGATGGCAAATGCTTCATGCCGAGGCCGGGCGTTTTCCTTCGAGAGCTCCGGCGGCCACGCCTGCCACCAAGCCGGAGCTGAAACCGAAGACATGGCCGAGCACGTCAGTATTTCCGCCGCCACTACCGCCGCCGAGCCAGCCTAGCAGGATCAGCCCTGCTAGAAATGGCGCGGAGATCCTCAGCCACGGCAGCCGGGCGTGATCCCGCAATGTTTCCGCGACGCCGAGGCCGGACAGAATCCCTAACGCCGCGAACACCGCCGTCGAGGCACCCAGCGAGATGAATGCTTCCGGATAGGTGAGCCGCGAGGTGAGGATGTTGCCTAACGTGCCGCAGCCGAGGATCAACGCCCAGCCTAACAACGGCCCGATCATTTTCGCGACCAGCGTGGCGAAAACGATGCCGCTCGCCAGATTGCCGACGAGATGCCCGAGATCTGCGTGCAGGAACAGCGCGGTAAACGGTCGCCACCACTCGCCACGACCGATCAATCCCACGCTCGACGACGCAGCTCGCTCGACCAGCGTCGAATCTTGCCCCTGCCAGTAAAAACCCGCCATCAGCGCGACCACCCAGATCGCGCAAAACCCCAACCCGGGAGAATGCCGCGCCCATTCGCCCGCGACAGGTGACGGCTCAATCGGCAACGCCATTTCCTGGCCGTAAGCATCGAGCTCGTCAGCAATTTTCACGGCCGGCAGTGCTTCCGCTTGCAAGTCGTATTCGCCGGGCGTCGTCGCTGCGGTGACTTGGCAGGCTTCGCCCATCGCGAGGATGACCAGCCCGTGATCATACGCGTCCTGCAAGGTCGGATAATGCCCGACTTGGACCCAGTTCTCCTCCGTTTCAGGCAGCGGCTCGACGTTGGCGTTTGAAGTCATGGATGTCCCGCGAAGATCCACCGTTTGGATCATCCGTCAATCGTCTGGATTTTGAGGTAGGTCTCCGCGTCGAGGAAATCCTGGCCGTGGATCAGGTGATCGAGCAACGGCACGCCTGATAAAGCCTCGACCACGCCTTTGTTAGTGATCATCGCCGTGTCCATTTCATCTTCGAGTTGGTTGAGGATGATTCCGGCGCACACCAGCCCTTTGGCGCGGATCGCAGCGACGGTTAGTAAAATGTGATTGAGTGCGCCAAGCTTGTTGGCGGCCACTAACACGACCGGCAATTCTAGATCCGCCGCCAGATCGGAGACCCGGTAGTTCGCCGCCAGTGGGACTTCCCAGCCACCAGCACCCTCGACGATGACATCCGCATGTCTCGCCGCTAACTGGTGAAACCCAGCGATCAACACTGTCGGCTCCACCACGCGGTTTTCTAACATTCCCGCGACGTAGGGCGCGACGGCGGTGTTGAGGAACACCGGGTTGATTTCATCGACGTCGAGGCCACCGGACGCGGCGGATAGAATGACGGCGTCCTCGCGATCCCCGCAAGCGACGGGCTTGTAGCCGACCGCATCCCGGCCCTCGCGGCGGAGGGCTTCGAGGATCAGGCGGGTGACGTAGGTCTTGCCGACGCCCGTGTCGGTGCCGGTGACGAAAAAGCTCATGGCGGAGGGGTGGCTCGGAGCGGCAACCGGGTCAAGACACACGGTGGAGAAATTTCCCTTTGCCGCTGAGATTCCCGGTACATGCTGGCCGCAGATGACAGCAGATTTCCTGGTGATCGGCGCAGGAATCGCCGGACTTTCCTTCGCCCTGCGGGCGGCGCGGCACGGCACGGTGATCGTGCTAGCAAAAGGCGAAGCCTATGAATCGAACACGGCGTGGGCGCAGGGCGGGATCGCCTCAGTGCTGCCGGAAGGCCTTCGCGATGGCGGGGATTCGGTGGAACTCCACGTCGCCGATACGCTCGATGCCGGGGCCGGACTGTGCAAGGAAGCTGCGGTGCGGACGATCATCGGCGAGGGCACCGCCGCGATTGATGACTTGGTGGAATACGGGGTTTCGTTCGACAAGGAAGGCGACCATTTCCTGCTCGGCAAAGAAGGTGGCCATTCGCACCGGCGGATTCTCCACGCTCGTGATACGACTGGCCGTGAGGTGGCTAGAGCACTGATAGAAACCGCCCGCAGCACTCCCAATCTGACGCTGCTGGAGGACCATTTCGTGATCGACTTGATCACCACCGCCAAGCTCGGTGCAGTGGTGGAAGACCGGGTGCTCGGCGCTTACGTGCTTGAAACCAAGACCAGCGAGGTGAAGGTCTTCCGCTCTGATCGAGTGATCCTCGCAGCCGGCGGTTGTGGTAAAGTTTACCTCTACACGACCAACCCGGACTCTGCGACTGGCGACGGCGTGGCGCTAGGTTGGCGGGCTGGCGCGTCGGTCGCGAACATGGAGTTCATCCAGTTTCACCCGACTTGTTTCTACAACCCCGGCGCGACGGGTCCCGAGGCGCGTTCGTTTCTTGTTAGCGAGGCAGTGCGCGGCGAGGGCGGGATCTTGATCAATGCGAAGGGCGAGGATTTCACCAAAAAAATCGACCCCCGCGGCTCGCTGGCGCCGCGCGACATCGTTGCCCGCGCGATCGATAGGGAACTCAAGCGCACCGGCGCGACTTGCGTCTATCTGGATGTCACCCACAAGCCCAAGGGCTTTATGAAGGAGCGGTTTCCCTATATCTATCAGACGTTGTTGAAGTTCGGCCTGGATTGCGAAACCCAGCCGATCCCGGTGGTCCCGGCTGCCCATTACCAATGTGGTGGCGTGCTAACCGACGTAAACGGCAAGACCACCATCCGCGGACTTTTCGCGGTGGGCGAGGTGGGCTGCACGGGGCTGCACGGCGCAAACCGCTTGGCTTCTAACTCGCTGCTAGAGGGCAACGTGATTGCCCGCCGCGCGTTGGATGAAATGATGCTGCGCTACCCGCCCGGCAAGTTTTCCCCAGAGCCACCAGAGATCCCCGGCTGGGAACACGGCGACACCGCCGAGCCGGACGAGCTGGTGGTCATCTATCACAACTGGGACGAGATCCGGCGGCTGATGTGGGACTACGTCTCCATCGTCCGAACCGACAACCGCTTGCGCCGAGCGACGGCGCGGCTGCGAAATTTAAAGAAGGAAGTGCGCGAGTTTTATTGGGGCCACCGCGTGAATGCGGACATCTTGGAGCTGCGAAACCTCGTCACAGTGGCGGGCTTAATCGTCGAGTGCGCGACGCGCCGCAAGGAGTCACGCGGGCTGCACTACACGCTGGATCATCCTAACACCGAGACGCGGCTCTGCGCGGACACGGTGTTGCGGAAATTCTAACGAGCCTGCGGGTAGTCTCCCCACCACGGTTCGGCGGACTTGGGAGCGGGTGAACCGTTGCCCATCGCAGGAGGTATTTCATGCTGCATCGGCTTCGTTGGCAAAACGCCGATGCTCCTTATCGACAAAAGAAAAGTGCGCGTTGGATATCCCCCCGGATCTCACAACGCGCACTTTTTTCAGAGCCACTGTGCTTTGCCTCGTTCGGTTGACTTCCCCCCGGAGATCAATGGCGAAACTGTTTGGCTCGGCTGCTTGGCTTAGAGTTCTTTCGGTGCCGAAGCGCCTCAGAACGAATTCAAATTACCTGAAAATCAGGATACCGGAAGCTTTTTTAAGTCCCGTTTGCGGCCAACTGGTCCCAAAACCGGCCATAAGCGGTGAGTTCTGGTTTAAGATTGAACGAAATTTGAGCTTTAAAATCAACTCGGCAGGGAAATGAGGCTGGAAACACGGCGGAGCGGGGGCGATCATCCCCCAAGCCGCCACCGTGTCAGACCTTTTCACCACTCCCACGGCGTTGTCCGCCAAGCCAAATCCCGCCGAACCGCTGGCAGCCCGGATGCGGCCGCGCTCGCTCGCCGAGGTGGCCGGGCAACAACATATTTTGGCTCCCGGTAAATTGCTGCGGCGGGCAATCGAGTCGGACCGCTTCACTTCGCTGATTTTTTACGGGCCGCCGGGCACCGGGAAAACCACCCTCGCGAGTGTGATCGCTAGGACCACTGGCTCGCGTTTCGAGTCACTCAACGGCGTGGAATCTAACGTCGCGGAGATTCGCGCGAAGATCGACCAAGCCCGCACTTGGCGCGACTTGCGCGGCGAGACGACGATCTTATTCATCGACGAGATCCATCGTTTTAACAAAGCCCAACAGGACGTGTTGCTGCCGCACATCGAGCGCGGCGTGGTTCGGTTCATCGGCGCGACGACTCACAATCCCTATTTCCACGTCAACTCGCCGCTGGTCTCACGTTCGCAGATTTTCCAGTTAGAGCCGGTGCCCGTGGACGACATCATCGGCGTCTTGGAAACCGCCCTGTCCGACATGGAGCGCGGCTTGGGAAACTACCAAGTTTCAGCCGATCCCGCTGCGCTGCGCCACATTTCTGAGAAATCCGATGGCGATGTGAGGAAGGCGTTGAGCGCCCTTGAACTGGCGGTTCTAACCACGCCCGATGCGGGTGGGGCTGTCCATCTCACCCTTGCGGTGGCGGAAGAATCCATCCAGCGCAAGGCGGTGGTTTACGACATGGATGGGGACGCGCACCACGACACGATCTCCGCCTTCATCAAGTCGATCCGTGGCTCCGACCCAGATGCCGCGCTGTACTGGCTGGCGAAAATGCTCCATGCCGGGGAAGACCCGCGGTTCATTTCGCGGCGCTTGGTGATTTCCGCCTCGGAAGACATCGGACTGGCAGATTCTAACGCCCTGCGAGTCGCGCTCGACGCGCACAGTGCGTTTGAATTCGTCGGCATGCCGGAAGGTCGGATTCCGCTGGCCCACGCGACCGTCTATCTGGCGACCGCCCCGAAATCGAACACCGCTTACGCCTCACTCGGTCGCGCGATGGATGACGTGGAAAACGGTCGCACCCTCGCCGTGCCGGCGCATTTGCGGACGAATACCCGCAAGAAACTCGCCGCGGCCTCCGGCGAAACTGAGGCGGCGATGAAGTATCTTTACGCGCACGACTTCGAGGGTGCCTACGTCCCGCAGGCTTATCTACCCGAGGGCAAGATCTACTATCAGCCCGGCGATCAGGGGATGGAAAAACGGATCAGGGAGCGGCTGGATTATTGGCGGAGTTCAATGCAGATGTAGAATTGCGCCGACGGTGGTGAAATAAATCATCATGCCGGAGACATCGACGGTGGAGGCCAATGACGGTGCGGAAACCACGGCCGGATCGAGGTTGATCGCGCGGGCGCAGATGGGCAGCAAGGCACCGAGGACGGTGGCCGAGAAGACTTGAATGGTGAGAGCGAGCGAGACGGCGAGGGCGAGGCGGAGGAAATCGAAATTTGCGCCGGTGCCTTGTTGGAGGTGAGGCAGGATGAAGCTGATCAAGGCAGCCATCGTGATCCCGAGCGTGAGGCCTAGAAACAAGCCCGTGCGGGCTTCTTTCCACGCGATGCGCATGGCGTTGCCGGTGCTGATTTCCCCGAGTGCCATGGCGCGGATGACCATGGTGGCAGCTTGGCCGCCGGAGTTTCCACCTGCCGCCACCACCATTGGGAGAAACAACGCGAGGACGAAGGCTTTTTGTAACACCTCGCTGAAACGATACATCACATAGCCCGAGCCGATCGAGACGAAAGCTAGGCCCACGAGCCACGAAACCCGGCGCTGGTATTGCAGGGTGACGCTGGTATTTAGGTAGGAAACCTCGGATTGCTCACCGGTGATCCCCGAAAGTTTTTCGATGTCCTCGGTGGACTCTTCTTGGAGAATTTCCAAAGCGTCGTCGTAAGTTAGAACGCCGAGAAGGTGGTGAAACTCATCCACCACCGGCAGCACGATGAGGTCATATTTCGAAAGCGTGCGGGCGGCTTCTTCTTGGTCGATGGAGGCGAGCACATACTCGTCGGCAGCCTCCATGATGTCGTGGACCGGGGTGTCCCAGGTGCTGAAGGCGAGGTCGCGCAGGCGGACTTTCCCGACCAGCCGTCCTTGCTCATCGACCACGAAAATGCGGGCAAGAGTCTCTGCGTCGTCCTTGTCCCGGCGGAGCACGGTGATGGCTTGTTTCACCGTCATGTCGGCGGTGATCCGGCCGACGTGGGTGGTCATCCGGCCACCCGCCGTGTCCTCCTCATACTTGAGAAGATTGCGGGTGAGCTCCTTGTCGCGCGGTCCTAGCAGGCTGAAAAACCGGACTTGTGCGTCCTCGCTGACCACTTGGAAAACGTCCACTCGGTCGTCGTCGGAGAGGTTTCTTAACAACACCCGGAGTTGGGCCGGCTTGAAGTGATCCAGCGCACCCTCAATGAGCGGGTAGGGGAGTTCCGCGACGAGATCGGTGGCGAGTTCCGGGCCAATGGTCTTGAGCAGGAGATCGCGTTTTTCGTCGTCGAGATTCTCGTAAAGGTGGGCAAGGTCCGCGTAGTGGATATCGTGAGCGGAAGCAAGCAAGGCCGAGCAATCGGACGCATCCAGCGCCCGCAGTAGTTCACTCATGGGGTTATCGTCCAGCTCCTCAGCCACGCGCGGAGCGTGTGCGGCGGGCTGGGAGCGGGCAAGGAAAACGACTCAGCAACGCGCCGTTAGAACGGGCTTTCGTCGTCGTCGAAGTCGCCGTCGCTACGCAAATCGGCGGGCGAAGGTTCGCTGCTGGCGGCGGCCGGGCTTCGGCGGTGCGAGGGTTCGCCGACGCTGCGAGGGCTGCCGGAGTTTTGTGAAGAGCCGTCGGCGGCTTGGACTTTCCAACAGGAGAGGTTGACGAAATACTTGCCGTTATACTCGTTGCCACGGATGTCGAAGCTGACTTGGACGTCCTGGCCGAGTTCGAATGGATCTAGCAGCGGGCACTTGTCCTTCGCCACCTCGAACTTGATATCCTGTGGGTATTTATCATGGGCGGTGGTCACCACGAACTCGCGCTTGGTGAAGCCACTCGGAAAACTCTGGGTGGCCCCGATCCATTTTATTTTGCCTGCTGCTTCATACATGGCCTGAGTGTTCAAAACCGGGCAGCGATGTCAAACCTGCTAGCGCGTCCCTGTGAGTTTCTTGCGCTAGGAGCGGGTTCTCCAGTTCTGCGGTGAAATCGACTTCGTCCACGACTGCCGGCCACGCGCCCTTGCGCACCGCACTGGAGCGGCGGCGGGGAAATGCCCATTCCAACAAATAGGGTGGCAGTAGGGCGAACGCCAAGCCGACTCCCAATGCTTGCACGATGATTTCGCCCATGGCGTCGCCGGATCGGCCTCGATCTTTTTCCGCAGGTTCAGGATGTCAATTTACGCTCGTCATTAACACCAAGAATGGAGGATTTTGTTAAAATGACAATTGTCTTGTTTCGGTGCCTTTTGGGAAATCGTTGAACTTTGAACAAGTTACCTCGGAGTATTTTTCCAAAAGGCTGCGCAGAATGCCGAAAAGGTATCTCGACGATCCCACGAATTATGGGCTATTCCTTTTCCCATCGTGTTAGGAGTATCTGTTATCGACCCAGTTTGGACGCGTCAGCTCGTCAGTGCTTATTAGTTGCTGGGGGCAGAGGTCTGCTTCCATGGCAGCGGGGCACTCTTTCCGAGCTCCGCCACAAAAAGTGGCTGGAGCGTCTCGCTCCAGACCGGTGCGGAGACGTCCCGCCTCACCTTTCATTGCAATTTCATTCCTTCCACCTCTAAAATTCGAACCATCATGAAAGCTAATTATCCTAAGAAATTTCTATATCTCACCGTAGCGGTCGCTGGAATTACCGCAGTTTCCTTTTCGGTTTTTGCCGCTGCGC
>JAYVEJ010000370.1:0-12187 GCA_043748885.1 Luteolibacter sp.
GTGAAGAATCGTTTGTCTGCCAGAGTGAGAATCTGGAACAGGAAGTAATCCGGGAGACTGTCAAAATCTGACGGACGCTCGTTCTCTGGAATCGTGAGAGGCGTTTTTTTGCTGCTTTTCCACCTGCAAAGATTTCCGAGACACTGTCTCGGGAATCGTCTGGCGGCTCCCTCATGGCAGTGAACTCCACGCTGGCAGGCGCAATAACCGGGACAGCGTCTCGGATATTCGTTTTGGAGGAACTCGCCCGCGCTCTGCCGCTGCCGTGGTCACACTACGTCCATTTGATAAAGCGATCCCGCTCGCCGGAAGCACTCGACTTTTACCACGTCGAGGCATTGCGCGGGGGTTGGTCGGTGCGGCAGCTTGACCGGCATCTCGAAGCGTTCCTGCTCGAACTCGGCAGCGATTTTACATTCGTGGGAAGGCAGCGCCGGTTGCGCGTGGGCGGGGAGTGGTATCGGGTGGATTTGATTCAGGTTCACGCCGTGGGTCATGCATCCGCGCGATTGTCGCAAATGTCTATGAAAACGCTGGATTAATGCATGGCGATCGCCGGGAGTTCGTGCCATCATCGGGCTTGCGAACGATGCTTGAAACTCCACTCGACTTGCTGAACGCGAGTCCCCATCTCGAGTCCGCCAGCGCAGACCTGCTCTCTCAATTCGAGACTCCGCCAGCTTGCTACGGTCCGGTTCCCTTCTACTGGTGGGCGGGAGAACGTCTGGACCGCGAGCGGATGGCCTGGCAGCTCGACCAACTGCGGGAAAAGGGCGTGCGGCGGACCGTGGTCAGTTATCCGCACCATCCGGACGGAACCAGCGATGTGGGAGACCCGCCCTTGTTTTCCCCCGAGTGGTGGGAGTTTTTCCGCTGGTTTCTTGAGGCCTGCCGCGAGCGCGGAATGACGGCCGGCTTTCAGGACTACACGCTGGTGCTGCCGATTCTGGAAGCCATCGGCCGCGAAACACCCGGCATGCAGGGCGGCCAATTGAGCTGCACAGCCGTCAGCATTTCAGAGAAATCCACCGTCCGCCTCGCCGCCGAAAAGGGCGCGCTGGTGGTGGGTGCCTGGGCCTATCCGGTCCGCGGCGGCACGCCCGATGTGGATGGGCGCATTTCGCTCGGTGAACGGGTGAATGATGGTGTTATGGAGTGGTCCGCACCGGACGGGGAGTGGTTCGTCGCGCTGGTCTTCGCGCGGTTGAGCTTGTTCGATCCCATGCACCCGGAGGCAGGTGCCCGCGCCATCGACCGACTTTACGCGCCATTTGAAAGGGAGTGCCCGGACCACTTCGGCACGACTCTGGATTTGTTTTTTCAGGACGAACTCGACTTCGGCGGGCGGATGCCATTTTGGTCGAACCAGTTGTTCGAGGCCTTCGTGGCGATGAAGGGCTACGATCTCTATCCATTACTGCCGGCCTTGTGGCATGACATGGGCGATGTGACGGAGAAAATCCGGCTCGATTACGCGGACGTGGTGTCCGCACGGATGGAGGAGTGTTATTTCAAACCGGTCTTCCGTTGGCACGAGGAACGCGGCACTTTGTTTGGTCATGACAACTGCGGCCGCGGTAGAATTGCCGTGGGTCGCTCGCACTATGGCGATTATTTCCGCGCCATGCGCTGGTATTCGGCACCGGGCTGCGATGATCCCAAGCTGCATGGCGCGCGCGCCTTCAAGGGACTCAAGGTGAACAGCTCGATCGCCCATCTTTACCAACGCCCGCGGGTGTGGTTGGAGGCCTTTCATTCGAGCGGCTGGGGCACCACGCCTGCGGAGGTGGTGGCGGCGTTCAACGAGGATTTCGCTTACGGGGCCACGGTGGTGAATTTGCACGGTCTCTACTACACCACTCTCGGCGGATGGTGGGAATGGGCCCCGCCGGATTTCCATTTCCGCCAGCCATATTGGGAACACAGCGGCTGCCTCAACGCCTATTTTACCCGCCTGTGCTGGCTACTTTCACAAGGGGTCCACCGCTGCGATGTGGCGATGGTCTATCCGATCGCCGCGCTCGACGCCATGCCCGCCGATCCCACGCTCAACGGCTTGGTCGCCCATGTCGGAAACGAATCCATCGATGAGGATGAAAACCTCATCCACGATCCTGAGAACACTGCCTTCGGCTTCGGCAAATTCATTTTCGACCAGGGCTGCGATTTCGATTTTGTCGATGATGCATCACTCGTTGCCGCGGCCACTAGTGATGGCGAGCTGCGAGCCGGCCCGGGGCGCTACCGCGTGCTGGTGATTCCTGCGATGCGGGCGGTGCGGTTTTCGATGCTCGAAAAGGCGCTGGAGTTCGTGCGGGCGGGCGGCGTGGTGATCGCGCTCGGGGCCATGCCAAAGGCCAGCGAACGCGCGGGCCGCAATGACGCGAAACTTGATGGGTTGTTGGTAGAAATTTTCGGATCGCCCGGTGAGTCGCATGAGCTCGAAAAAACTCATGCTGGCGGTGGCTCGGCGTTTTTCTTCCCCTCCGGCTACGAGCGGGTGCTGGAGGCGATCAACCGGAGCATCGGCCGCGATGTGGTCACCACCGTACCGATCCACGTGCTCCACCGCGACCTCGGGGAGCGTCAGGTCTATTTCCTGTTCAATCCCACCGATCATCCAGTCACGGCGGAAATCACTTTCGGCGGCGCGGAATCTTTTGAGCGCTGGGATCCGTGGACCGGCAAGGTGTCCCCCGTTGATAACCGGCGGCTCGCCCTCGCCGCTCGCGAGGCCTGCGTGCTCGTTTCCCGGGATATCCCCTGCCCTGCCGCGGCCTCCCATGCCGCACGTCCCGCTCGCGTTGTCGCGCTAGACGGCGATTGGAAAATCACCATTCATCCGACGCTGGATAATCGGCACGGCGACTTCAACCTGCCGCCCACGCCCGGATTGATCGGCCCACAGACACGGCGATTCCGTTACCGCGACGACTGCGGTGAGTCTGACGGCTGGCAGGATCCTGATTTCTACGATGGCGGCTGGGAGGAAACGACGTTTTCCTTCGGCCCGAGGCTGGAAGTGGCGGGTCCGCTGCCGCCGGGAACTGATGGAGTCACGAGTGAAACGGACTGGCGGGCCTATACATTTTCCCGCCGCTGGGGCATCGAGCGTGATCCGTTTCTCACCGAATGGCTCAGCGGCCCGCACGGCCTGAAGGGCAGCGTGCCGGACGAGTTTCTTGACTTTCACTCGGAAATATCCGGCTCGGTATGGCTGGCGCGCGCGATCCTGCGTGTGCCAGAATCTGGCGAACACACCCTCGTCACGGGCGCGCGCTGCGCCTACGAGATCTGGCTGAACGGCACATGCGTGGTTCACCAATCCCGCGAGCTCAAGCCAGGCATTTATGAGCCGTGGAACATTCCGCATTATGAATGCGAGCCGATTAAAACCCGTGTCACTCTTGGCCGCGGCGAGAATACACTGATGATGAAATTCATCCAGCCAGCCGGTCAGCGGACCCGTGCGTTTTTCGCGATTGACCCACCGAACGCACAACCCGGCGAGGTGGCCTTGCGATGGTTCACCGGCTCGGATCCGATCCTGCCAACCATTCCCACCCCGCCGGATCGCCGTGGAATCCGCTTCCGTTTCACAAGCCCGCCGGGAACACGCGAAATCCAATTTGTTTCCCGCGGATCCGCACGGCTGTGGGTGGGTGGACGGGAAATCGCTGTTACCGCCATCGCCACGCTGCCTCACGGCTGTATCCGCTATCAGGTCGACCTTGCCGCACCTGCGCCGCACCCTGCCGTCATCGCCATTCATGTCGAGGCTCCGGCGGATTCGCACGCGGGTGATGCGCTGCCGGAGCCCGTGAATTTCATCTGCGGCGAGGGGTCAATGCCGACCGGTGACTGGTGCGCTCATGGACTTGCTACTTACTCCGGCATAATCGACTATCAGAAATCAATCCACCTAACTGACTTAGATCTGTGTGGCGTTGTCCACATCGATCTAGGTGCCGTTGCCGCCACGGCCGAGGTCCGGTTGAATGGCCAGTCCGTGGCCACCCTGGTCGCCCCGCCTTGGATTTGCGATCTCACCCCGTTCCTCCTGAGCGGCCAAAACGCGCTTTCCGTCCAAGTGGCCAACACCCTCGCGAACCACTACAGCGTTGGAAATCCGACCCCATACGCGTTTCCCCACCAAACCTCCGCCGGGCTGTTAGGGCCGGTGGCTTTGCTCTTCCGATGAACGTCACCACGCTGCGTCAAAACTCCATCCTGTTAGCGACCGTCGCCTTGGCATGCTCTACCCTTTGCGCCAAGCCAGCCAGCCAACCCGAGCCATGGAACCCCGTCCACACCGCCATCCGGATGGAGCGTAAGTAAGCACAATCGCCCATCCGATGCCCGAGAACACTTCAGCTCCCGTCGCCACCCTGGATCGTCTCCGGCCACGAGCCGCGCAGGCTCAGGCGGTGGATGCGCAGCGTGGGATCAGTGCCGATCCATCCAGGCTCGCCCTTCGCATCCACAAACACAACGCCGATGGGCATGTCCGGCTGCGTGTCGGCCAAGTGGATCATTTCGGCCTCGGCCTTGTCGCACATCTCGATCCATTCCATTTTCGTCTCGATGGTGAGCATATCCCAACTGCCGTAGTCGATATTCTGAATCACCTCAAATCCGGCAGCACGCAGCGCCGCCGCATCCCGTTCACTCGCCGTGGCCAGCGCCTCGACGGCGTCGTGGAAAAAATCAAAATCTTTCGGAAACCGGGGCGAATCGGGTGTCGCGTTGAGAACCAGCCCACCGGCAAAATGGCTCCCTTCGGACCGGTTCGCCACGATCACCGCGAGCACCTCGCGTTAAAAATCGGTCAGAGGCATTTGTTCAGTTCTTGTGCCGCCTGCCAGGCTTTGTGGTTCCCATACTCTCTCAGGTGGTGGACGACCTGCCGGACATCGTCAAGGTACCGGACGCGCGCTTGCGGGTGCCAAAACCAGAAACAAGCGATTTCGTATTCTTTAACCAACGCCTCGGCCCCCGCGACCAACTCGGGCGGCGCGGGAATCCGGGGTGGTTCCACCATGGCGGCTGAGACGCTCATTGCACAGAACCCCTGCCACAATCCGCCCGCGCCCGCAAGCCTCCGCTCTCCCGTTTGATTTTCCTTCCCAACCAACCAACCAACCAACCAACCAACCAACCCATGCGCGTCCGCCACTCACACCCACTCCTCGCCGCCTCCGCCCTGCTGTGCTCGCTTTCCGGCTTGAGCGAGCTTCGCGTGATCGGAAAATTTGAGTAATCTCTTCATTTATCATATCATGATCCCATCCTTCAAAACACTCGCCCTGCTTGCACTTGCCTGTGCTTGCCCACTTGCGTCGCTCACGGCTCAGTCCCTGCCAGTTCCGCTGGCGGATTATCGCTCGATGAAATACGGCTTCTTCGTCCACTACGTCTGGGGCGGTGAAGCGTACTCCGCCACGGTCAACCGGGACGGTTCGAAACCCGCCGGACTCGATGATCTGGCGGATCGCTTCGACGCAGAACGCTTCGCGAAAGACCTCTCGTCCATGGGCGTGGAATATGTGCTTTTCACCGCATGGCACGCCAACATGAATTTGCTCTATCCGAGCAAGGCGATGGACCAATGGCTGCCCGGCCACACCTCAAAGCGCGACCTGATAGGTGACATGATCAAGGCCTGCAAAGCCAAGGGCATCCACGTCCTGCTCTACACCCACCCACGGGACGGCCACGATTTCATGGCCGTCGACCAAGCGAAAACCGGCTGGGTACCCGGCAGTGCTCCCAATCCGGACTGGGAGAAATTCGACAAACAAAAGTGGAACGATTTCATCAACGACATTTATGCCGACCTCGTGGACCGCTACGGCAATGACATTCTCGGTCTCTATCTTGATGAAGGCAGCGGCGCGGCTGACAGCTACAAGGTCGTGGATTACCCGCGGCTGCGCAAAACCATCACCGCCAAACACCCGCATCTCGTGATGATGCAAAACGATTACGGAAACCTCTACACCGGTGACCTCGGAAACCAGGAAGTGTTCTACAATCAGTCGTTCGGCGCTCCCGATGGCGACCAATGGGCGACTTATAAAATCCCGATTTCCATCGTCGTCGGCAGCATTTTCTGGGCGGCATTCCCGGAAGGCAAGGATGCCCCCGCGCAAACCAGCGCCAAGGTGGGCTTCAACAAATGGGTCCACTATTCGCCGGAGTCGATGTTTCGATACACCGTGCTGCAGGCCGGTGCCAACACCGATGGCGGCGGCGTCATTTGGGCCGCAGGCCCCTATCCGGGCGGTGGTTGGGAAACCGGCGTGCTCAACCGCATGCAAAAAACCGGCAAACTGATTCAACCCGTCGAACGCGCGATCAAAAACACCTATCCGAGCACATCCTACCTCACCGCGCCCGGCACAAAGATCGCCGACCTCACATGGGGCGTCGCCACCCGCTCGATCGACGACAAGTTCGAATTCCTCCACATCCTCAAAGCCCCCGCCGCAGGTGCGAAAATTCTCAAGCTGCCGCCGCCTGCCGATGGCAAAAAGTTCCACAAGGCAATTCTGTTAGTCAACAAGATACCCGTCGCGCTCAAACAGGACGCCAGCGGCGTCAGCCTCGCGCTCCCGGTCGGCACCGCATGGGATCCTCTAGATACCGTGATCGTCCTTGCCGTGGCGGAAGTTTCTCCACCTCAGAATGTCGCTCAATGGAAAGCCTGTCGCGCATCCTCGCATCTCGACAACTCAAGCCATCCCTCCAAAGCCACCGACGGCTCGGAAAGCACCGCTTGGAATAGCCATCCCGACGACAACCAACCGTGGATTTGGCTGGATTTGGGATTACCCTGCCGGATTTCCAGCATCGAGATTTTGGGGAATCCAGCCGCCGGTGATTTGGTGAAAGTCTCCGACACCATGGATTTCACCAACGCCAAACCGCTCGCCATCTCCAAAGCCACGGCCGTTCCCTCGCTCGAAATCAAAAAGGCCACCTACGGCAAAGGCGGGCAAGTGGCCGACGTCACAGCAAAAGCCCGCCAAGCAGCGGACAACGGAGCGCTCATTCTCAAGGCCAATAGCGCCCTCAGTGGCAGCGATCCAGCGCCGGGCATCGTCAAGGAACTGCGCATCGAGTTCGCCCTCAACGGCAAGGACGAGGTGAAGGTTGTGCCGGAAGGAGAATCCATTTCCCTCGGCGGATCCAAACCCTGGATCATCGA
Source organism: Luteolibacter sp. (assembly GCA_043748885.1). Lineage (GTDB taxonomy): Bacteria > Verrucomicrobiota > Verrucomicrobiia > Verrucomicrobiales > Akkermansiaceae > Luteolibacter. Next base: position 7,211 of record JAYVEJ010000370.1, read on the forward strand.
AGTTCCCGCCGGAACCACCGCCCGCTTCATCCGCCTCGAACGCACCCAGGCCGGGCAATCCCTCAAGGTGAACGAATTCCGGGTGTTCGGTCATTTCAAATAAATTACTTCGTATGAGCTATACCAAATCATTCAAAATCCTTTGCTGCGCTTTCGCGGGACTGTTCACGGTTGAGCATGCTGCAGCAGATCACACGATCTATCGGGATGACTTTTCGAAAACGCGTTTGCTCAACGGATCGTTACCCGACACGGGCGTCGCACCATGGAACGCATCGGGAAATTGGTCGATTGATGGCACTCATGCCGTGGTGGCCGCTCCGGCGTCCCTAGCACTGCTTCCATTCAAGCCTCGGCCAGGCAACCGCTACACTCTGAGCGTCAGGATGCATTGCACGAATGCCAATCCCGTTTACGAATGGATGGCCCTAGGATTCGCGGACGGGTTGCATGTCGATGGTGCCTGGCACACGACTAACAAACCATCGGGCTGGATGCTGATGCGCTACCAGTCCGGCGCGTCGAACCAACTTCAGACATTCCCCGGAGGAGACGCGGGGGTGTTTTCCGGTGAGCATGTTCTTTCCATCATCCTCGATACGAGTCCCTCGTCACGCGGGGACTGGTCCGTCGAGTTCAAGGTGGATGGAAATACCGTCTCGGGCCCGCGGATGTTCGGTGGAAACGGCCCAACCATTTCATCCGTCGGCATTGGCAATGGAAGCGGGATCGGGTGGGTGGATGAGTTTTCAATCACCTCGCTCAACGATGACAGTCTTGCGAATCTGGCGGATGGAATCCGCTCGGTTTCACCGCCGGCCCGCGGTGCGGCCACGCTGGCCTGGCCGGCACTTCCGGCTGGCTATCACCTGACGTTGAAGTCCTCGTCCGCGCCGGAAGTGATCGCCACGAATGGCAAGATTGTCCCACCCGCCGCGTCCATGGTGGTCAATCTCGTGTTTGCCGTGGTGCGGGATTCCGATCGCGCCAGTGCGGACACCATCAGCATCCCGGTCTATGTGCCGGCCATTCGCCCGAAGGAGCCTTACCGGACATACGCCGACAACTTCCGCCTGCGGCAGGGACTCTTCATCACATGGACAGGAACGCCGGACGGAACGGGCAATTTCATCGTATTCCGGGACGGCACCCGCGCCACTACCATGGACCAGTTCGCGGATCGTGCGGACGTCAACGCCATCGCTGACCAGGTGAAGGCATTCGGCTTCGATCACGTGGTGCTTATGGACTTCCATGGGGCGGGTACTACGCTGCATCCATGCGCCGTCCTCGATGCTTGGCGAGGTCCGGGCTTCACTTCGAAACGCGATCTGATCGGCGAACAAATCGCAGCCTTCAGGACGCGCGGCATCAAGACCTATCTGTTCACCCATCCGCTGGACGGGCATGACTATTCACCAGACCAGCAGAAATTATTAGGATTTAACGATCCGGCCAACGGATACCGGAGGTGGAACGACTTCATCAACGATGTCTATGCGGAGATCGTCGAACGGTATGGAGACGACATCGTCGGCCTAGGGTTTGACAGTGAGTTCGGGATGTCAGGCAATCCACTCTGGGCGGGCAAGCTCGATTTGCCGCGCCTGCGCGCTACGATCCTTTCACGGCGTCCCGGGCTCAGTCTGACGGCGCTCGCCGGCCCCAACGATACCTGTGAACTGGGCCTCAAGGAAATTTGGCGGCCATCATGGCTCGATCCGTGGAACTCGCGGGCGGAGACCGACTACAACATCGAGAACTGGCCGGCATACCGCCGCGTTCCGGCCATCGTTCAGGGGTTCCATTGGGCCACCATCAATCCGCCGGAAGGAGGGCTGGCACGGTTGAGCGGCCGGCAGATGTTCCGATATACGGTGCTTCAGGCCGCCGCATCCACCGAGGGTCCCGGAGTTCAATGGGCGGCAAGTCCCTACACCGACGGTTCATGGGAAAACGGCGTGGCAGAGGCCTTCGCCGACCTTGGAGCCCGCGTGCAGGCAGTGCGGGAATCCCTGCGTGGCGTGAGTCCCAGCACGGCCTACCCGGTCAACGAAGGTGTGTTTCTATCAAACCTGCCGAATGGGATCGCCGCCACCCGCTCGCTCGGCGGCACGCTGGAATATCTGCATGTTCTTAATCCTCCCGCCAGCCGGACGCTGGCACTGCCCGTCCCCGCTGATGGCGTGCGATACCTGGCGGCCCGGCTGTTGTCAGGCGGAAACTCCATGCCTCTTCAGCAGAGTGCGTCCGGAGTGAGTGTGACTCTCCCTAATGGGGTCAACTGGGATGAAGCCGATACGGTGATCTGCCTGGACATCAGCCCCGCAAGTCTTCCGCGGCCGGATTTCGCACGGGATCGCTATGTCGCGGCTTCGGATTCGGTCGAGGACGCTGGATTGTCACAGCGTGTCCCATGGGGGCTTCGCAACCTGGTGGATGGAATCACCACTGCGCGTTCGCAGCCTGCAAGCTGGTCGGTCGGGAACTTCGGCTGGAGCAGCAAGACCACCCTGTCCAACCGCCCGGTCTGGCTGGAGGTCGATCTGGGTTCCGGTTTTCTGCTAGATAACATCCGGCTTTATCCCCGCAACGATGGCGGTAATGTTGGAATGGGTTTTCCGGTGGACTTCAGGATTCTGATCTCCGGCGATGGCAATAGCTGGAATGTGGTGGCGGACATCAGGGGACTGCCCTTGCCGGCCACGACTCAGTCCTATCCGTTCACCGCAAGTGTGGCGCGTTACGTCCGGGTAGAAGCGACCCAACTGCGTTCCAATCCTGCGGATGGAGGACGCTATGCCATGCAGTTCGCCGGGTTAGAGGCTTTCGGCCCCAAGCAACCGTTCAAGGCTCAGTCATCGTTGAAATAGCACCTGTCCACTAAATCCACAGCACTCGAAATATGAATCAAAAACCCAAGACCTGCTCGACAGGCAGCATGTTCATCTACTCGCTCGGCGAGTGCGCGAACTCGCTCGTGATGAACGGCATTTTCGGCTTTGCCATGCTGTTTTATACCAAGTCGCTCGGCCTCGACCCCACGTGGGCGGGGCTGGCGATGTCGCTGTCCGTGTTCTGGGAAGCCGTCACCGAGCCAGTCATGGGCCACATCAGCGACAACACCCGCAGCTCGTGGGGCCGCCGCCATCCTTACATGCTTGTCGGCGGATTGCTGATGGCGCTCTGCTCCTATCTGATCTGGACGGTTCCTGGATTCTGCCGCGGCAGCCAGATGGGCATCTTTTGGTATCTCGTCGGCATGAACCTGCTGCTGCGCACCGGACTGACCATGTTCTTCATCCCTTACATGGCGCTCGGTTTTGAAATGTGCGGCGACTATCAGGGGCGCTCGCGGCTCCAGGGCATCCGCCAGATTTTCAACATGGCCGCGAACTTCGCCGGTCCCGCCATGGCGTGGGTGTTCTTCTTCGGCGGCAAAGGCAACACCCAAGCCACCACCATCGAGGCGAACTACCATCACATGGGCGGCACCTTTGCCGTTGCCACCGCGATCTTCGTAATTCTCGTCTGTGTCTTCACCTTCCGCTGGCGTGAGGATACGAGAAACGCGCCGCGCAGTTCCGAACACGGCTGGTTCAAGGAGTTTTTCCTCGAAATGAAAACCATCCTCGCCGATCCGAATCCACGCTGGGTCTTCACCTTCATCTTCATCGTCTGCGCCGGCATGGTCATCGTCAGTTCGCTGCAGATGTTCGTTTATGATGACTTCATGCAATTCCCCGCCTGGCAGAAATCCATCGCCCACGGCAGCACCATGATCGGCATGGCGCTCGGTGCCCTCGTTTCCATGGGCCTCACGAAGCGATTCGATAAAAAGGGAGCGGTGCTCATCGGCGGTGCCATCAGCATCATCGGCAATGTCATGCTCGCCGTGCTGTTCCTCACCGGCATTGTCAAACCCGACACCACCCTCGCCGTCGGCGGCGTCACGCTGCCGCTCGCGTTGATCCTGTTCGTGATCTTCCACGCCTCCTATTGGTTTGGAAACGGCATCATGTTGCCCGTTTCGACCGCCATGATGGCGGATGTGAGTGAGGTGCGCCGCCTGAAAACCGGCGAGGTCAAGGACGGCGGTTATTCATCGGTCTTCAGTCTCGCGATGCGCATGGCCATTTCCTTCAGCCTCATCGTCGCCGGCTGGTGCCTCAGCGGCATCGGCTATCAGGTGCCCAAGGACGGCAAGGCCGTAACCCAGACACCGCAGGCGATTTGGAATCTCGGCATGGTCACTTTTGTCATCGGTGCCGTTATCTGCCTCGTCTCCTTGCTCGCCATCCGCCTCTATCCGATCACCCGCGGGCGCTTGGAACAGCTCCGGGACCGTGCGGCTTCAACGATCTAACACAATCAGCGCGGCGAGACCTCCTTGTCGAATTTTTCCATGGCCATACAACTCCTTCGCCCCTCCGATATAGGTGCTCACCGATGTTCAGATCGACGCGCTCGCCCGGGAAAATTGTAAGCGAAATCCAGAAACGCGGTCCATTCCTGTCTCTATCGGAGTTCGTGAACCGGCAGCTAACCACCAACAAGGATCTGGCCCTCGCATCCACATCCAAAAGGCACTCGACAACCTCTCGAAGCTGGGCACGTCCCCGAAGAACCCGTTCGCCGCCATCCAGGCAATCGCCCCCGAAATTACCGAGCCGCCGCCTGGCAGTCCCGGCTATCTCTCTATGAAATCGTTTCGTTCCGCTGGCTAAATGAAACGGAAATCTGACCATTGCACGACCCAACCACCACTCGAAATGCCCGCTCGCCACACTCCGCCATCATTTGAAGTCCCTCCGATAGCGCGATGGGGGAGAGCCGTTGAGTTTCTGGAAAAGCGGCTGAAGTAATCCCTGAGGTGGATCCCAAAATTCGGGCCAGGGGCTAAGCGATAGAAATGGTGGTGTTGGGGCGAACAAGAACCCAACCTGAAAGCCACCAAAATGAAAGCCAAACGCAGAA
>JAYVEJ010000371.1:0-4744 GCA_043748885.1 Luteolibacter sp.
TCACCGCCGAAGAAATCGACAAGGAACGCGGCGTGATTCTATCGGAAAAAGTCAGCCGTGACTCGGTAGAAACCCGGATCATGGAGCAACAATTTGCCAAACTTCTGCCGCAGTCGCTCGTCACCCACCGGTTTCCCATCGGCATCGAGGAGGTGATCAAGTCCGCCCCACGCGAGCGCTTCGTGGATCTTTACAGCCGCTATTACACTCCGGCGCGGATGACCTTCATCGTCGTTGGCGACATCGACCCCAAGGAAATGCAGGCCAAAATCGAGGGCACGTTTTCGTCGATGACCAACCCGCCCAATGCCGGGCCAAACCCGGATCTCGGCACGGTGGTGAAACCCGAAGGTCTCGTCACCGCCGTCTTTGCCGACAAGGAACTCTCGTCCACGGATGTTTCGCTGATGCTCGTCCGGCCCTACGTCGAAAAACCCGATACCGCTGCGACTCGCGCCGAGCACATGACGTTAGAAATCGCCCACTCCATCGTGAGCCGCCGCTTCGAGCGGCTTGCGAAAATCGAAGGTTCCGCAGTCGCTTCCGGCTCGGTGACTCACAACAATCTCTTCAACCACCTCGAACTTGGCTCCATCGACATCACCGCCGCCGACGACCGCTGGCAAGACGCTGTGCCGATCCTCGAGCAGGAGTTCCGCCGGGCCATCGACCACGGCTTCACCGATGCCGAACTGGCCGAGGCGAAGTCTAACATCCTCAACGCCTATCAGCAGCAGGTGAAACAAAAAGCCACCCGCGAGTCCGAAGTCCTCGCCACCGCCCTCGCGAAGTCGATCAATGACAACAGCGTTTTCTCAGATCCCGAGACCGACCTCGCACTGGCGAAGAGTGCGCTTGATGCCATTGACCTCGCTTCCTGCCACCAGGCGTTCACCAAGTTCTGGGACGCGCCGGGATACCACCTGATTCTAACGACCAAGGACAAGCCGCAGGATGCAGAAAAGGATCTCGCCGCGTTGTTCGAAGAGTCCCGCGGCAAACCGGTCGTGGCCCCTGCCGCTCGCGTGCTGCAAACTTTCGGCTACACCAATTTTGGCAAGCCCGGCAGCGTGGGTTCCCGCAAGGAGGTCAAGGATCTCGGGATCACCCAGCTCGTCTTGGCCAACCAAGTGCGGCTCAATCTGAAGCCGACGGATTTCGAAAAAGGCAAGATCCGCCTGCTTGCCCGGATCGGCTCTGGCAAGCTCGTCCAACCCAAAGACAGCCCGATGTTAGACAGCTTTGCCACCGCCGTCTTCGAAGGCGGCGGCCTCGGCAAGCATTCGAACGACGATCTCCAACAGATTCTAGCAGGCAAAAATGTCGGCACCAGCTTGGCCATCGGCGAGGACGCCTTCACCCTCGGCGGCACCACCACCCCGGCGGATTTCATCACCGAGGTCCAGCTGATGTGCGCCTCGCTAACCGATCCCGGCTACCGCGAGGAGGCGCTCTGGCAGTTTCGCAAAGCTGTCCCCATGATCTATCAGCAGCTCAAACACACCCCCGCCGGTCCACAGCAGGAAATGGAAGCTTGGCACTACGGCGGCGACTCGCGGTTCACCATCGCCCCCGTCGCCAAGCTTTCCGGCTACACCCTCGACGACGCCAAGAAGTGGCTCACCCCCGAACTCACCAAGGGCTACCTCGAACTCACCATCGTCGGCGATTTTGAAGTCGAGAAAATCCTTCCCGATCTGCTAGCCACCTTCGGCGCGCTGGCCACCCGTGCAGCGGCACCGCCCGCGTTGGCAGAAGCCCGCAAAATCCAGTTCCCTAACGCCCCCGCTGCCAAGACCTTTACCTATGATTCGAAGGTCTCCCAAGCCATCGCCTCCACCCTCTGGAAGACCGCAGGCATCCGTGGAAACCAGAAAGAATTCCGCCGCCTCAACATTCTCGGCGACATCTATGGCGACCGCCTCCGCGAAGAAATTCGCGAAAAACTAGGAGCCTCGTACTCCCCTAACGCCGGTGCCTCGGGGTCGGACGCGTTAGATGACGTCGGCTACCTCATCGGTCAGAGCGTCGGCAAACCCGAGGATCTCGAACTGCTCCTCAAAACCATGCGCGACCTCGCCGACAAGCTCGCAACCGGTGGCGCCACCGCCGACGAACTCGACCGCGCGCTCAAGCCCACCCTCGGCGAACTCGAGAAATCCAGCCGCGATAACAGCTACTGGCTGGCCACCGTCATGAGCCAATCCCAGGCCGATCCCAAGCGCCTCGACATCGCCCGCAGCCGCGATGCCGACTACCGCTCGATCACGCTCGCCGAAATCAACGCACTCGCGAAAAAATACCTCAAGGCGGAAAACGCCCTACTAGTTTCCATCAAACCCGCCGGCTGATCAGACTCCCTATGGAAACGATCCGCATCCGCCCGCTCGCAGCTGGCGATCTGATAGACGCCGCAGCGTTGCTCACCCAGCTCAACCCGGAGACGCCCGCCGCGCTCATCGCCGAGCGCCTCGCGACGCTGCTAGCAGATCATTCGCACTACCAACTCTTCGGCGCATTCGCCGCCGAGAAACTCCTCGGCGTGGCCGGCGCGTGGATCGCCACCAAGATCTGGTGCGGCCGTTATTTGGAAATCGACAACCTCGTCGTCGCTCCTAACCAACGCTCGGCCGGCGTCGGCAGCCTGCTCATTCAGCACCTCGAATCCCTCGCCCAAGAGCGGGATTGTAAAATTATCGTGCTCGACAGCTACACCGCCAACCACCCCTCCCACCGGCTCTATCACCGCCTCGGCTTCGAGATCTGGGGCTTCCATTTCGTCAAGCCCATCGGCGACTGGCAGGGCACTGAATGAAAGTGGCTGGAGCGTCCCGCTCCAGACCGTTGTCCGGGCGTCCCGCCCGGAGCATCTCTTCTCCCACCATGCGAGTCGCCATCGTCCACTATCATCTCGATCCCGGTGGCGTCACCCGCGTCATCGAGTCCGCGTCCCACGCCCTAACTGCCGCTGGCGTCCAGCACGTTATTCTAACCAGTGGCTGGGGCGTCCCGACCCAGACCGTTGCCCGGGCGTCTCGCCCGGAGCACCACACCATCCCCGCCCTCGGCTACCTCACCACCCCGGGTGGTATCACCGCCGCACAACTCACCGCCTCCCTTCTAACCACCGCCACCGCCGCCCTCGGTGCCCCGCCCGATCTCTGGCATTTCCACAATCACTCGCTCGGGAAAAATTGCCTCATCCCGGAAGTGATCGCCAGCCTCGCCGCCGCAGGCGAGCGCCTCGTCCTGCAAATCCACGACCTCGCCGAACAAGGACGGCCCGCAAACTATCCGCTCATCGCCGATTGCGAAAAACTCTACCCAGTCTCCCCGCGCATCCACTACGCGTTCCTCAATGCGCGCGACCTCGCAGTTTTCACCGCCGCCGGACTGCCTGCGGAAAACAGCAGCATCCTCGCTAACCCAGTCGCCATTCCCAGTCTCACCCCGCCACCCGCAGCCGGCCCGCCCATCCTGTTCGCGCCGATTCGCGGCATCCGCAGGAAAAACCTTGGCGAACTCGTTTTCCTCGCCGCACTCGCTCCCGCCGGGGCGCGCCTTGCGATCAGCCGCGCACCGCGCAATCCCGCCGCATTGCCCGTCCACGACACTTGGCAGAAGTTTGCTAACAGCCAGCGGCTGCCCATCGGCTTCGACGTGGTGGACCGCTTCGCCCCCGCTGTGGGCGCGGCCTCCAGTTTCGAGTCATGGCTGGCACACGCCACCCATTTCATCACCACCTCAGTCGCCGAAGGCTTTGGCTTGCCGTTCCTCGAAGCCGCCGCGCTTGGCAAACCACTCATCGGCAGAAACCTGCCGCATCTCACGGCGGCGCACGCCAGCCATGGCATCCGCACCGGCCACCTTTACGACCGCCTGCTCGTCCCTGCCGACTGGATCGAGCTGCCGATCCTCGAGGACTATCTCACCGCCGATTTGGAGCGAACCTACCGCGCCTATCGTCGTCCGCTGTCCAATCAAACGATCGCCGCCACGCTCGCCGCGATCATCGGGGGCGACTCTTTCGACTTCGGAAATCTCCCCGAGCCGCTCCAGCAAGCCGCCATCGAACGCCTAGCAGATTTACCTAACCGCAAGCTGGTTCTCGTCCAGCACCACGGCCTGACCGAACCCGCCGATGATTGGCTAGCTGCCGTCATCGCCGAGCGCACGCCCACCGCCACTCCCGCGCAACTCGCGCCTTACTCGCTCAGCGAGTATCAAAAGACCATCACTCAGCTTTACACCCAGCTCCTCGCCCAACCGCCCGCGCCGGTCGATTATTTACCCGCTGAAAAAATTCTAACAAGCCAGCTCGCCCCCGGCTCCTTCCACTTCTTACTCGCGGCCTTGAAGCCAGACCGCGTGCCCGCGAAAGCCTACCGAGCAGTTGTCTTCGACATTTACGGCACGCTTCTCATCGCCCCCAGTGGCGGAGTTAGACCCGATCCCTTAGCCGATCCGTCATTGCGCCGCGTCCTCGAAACCTTCGGCCACGAGCCACCCGAATCACCCAGCACAGAACTCCATGCCGCCGTCCTGCGCCACCACGCCGCCGCCGGAATCCCCTTCCCCGAGATCGACCTGCGGGTGCTGTGGCGGGAAGTCCTCGCGCTCGCACCCGGCACCGACACCACCGAGCTGGTGATCGCCATCGAAGCCGCCTGGCATCCGGCGCGACCGATGCCCGGCGCGTCACAGGCGATCCAACGCTTAGCCCGCGCTGGCATCTCGCTCGGCC
>JAYVEJ010000372.1:0-1726 GCA_043748885.1 Luteolibacter sp.
GTGCTTCCGGGTTTTGAAGTGAAAAAAATCTACAGCGTGCCCAAGGCGGAACAGGGATCGTGGGTCGCGATCACCGAGGACGACAAGGGGCGTCTCATCACCAGCGACCAATACGGCGGAATCTATCGGGTCACGCTGCCCGCCGCTGGTGTGGATGACGAACCTAAAGTCGAGCCGCTCAAGCTGCCAGACGGCCTCACCGGCAAACCGCTCGGCGGTGCTCACGGACTGCTCTACGCCTTCGGCAGCCTCTATCTGATGAACAACGAGATGACCGACAAAGGTCTCTGGAGGCTAACGGACACTAACCGCGACGACCAATTCGACAAGGCTGAGCTGATCCGCAAATGCGAGGGCGGTGGCGAACATGGCACCCACGGCATCGTCCTCGGGCCTGATGGGAAGTCGATCTACTTCGTGAACGGTAACCATACGAAACTCCCTGAAAACCTCGATTACAGCCGCCCTGTCGCGATAGGCGAGGACCATCTCATCACCCGGATGTGGGATGCTAACGGCCACGCCAAGGGCATCCTCGCGCCGGGCGGATACGTTTGTAAAACCGACCCGGAGGGCAAGCGCGTGGAACTCGTCGCCGGTGGTTTCCGCAACCAATACGACATCGCCTTCGACGCGAATGGCGAGCTTTTCACCTACGATTCCGACATGGAATGGGACTTAGGATCGCCGTGGTATATGCCGACGCGCATCAACCACATCGTGAGCGGCGGCGACTATGGCTGGCGCTCCGGCTCAGGTCGCTGGCCGAGCTACTATGCCGACTCGCTGCCCGCCGCAGTGGACATTGGGCCGGGTTCGCCGACGGGCACGGTCTTCGGCACGGGGGCAAAATTTCCTGCGAAATATCAGCGCGCGATGTTCGCGCTCGACTGGACCTACGGCACGATGTGGGCGATCCACTTCAAGCCGGACGGTGCCAGCTTCACGGCTGAGAAAGAAGAGTTCGTAGCCGGCAAACCGATGCCCTTCACCGATGCGATCATCCGTCGCGAAGACGGTGCCATGTATTTCACCGTCGGTGGCCGCAAGACCCAGTCCGCGCTCTATCGGGTGACTTACACCGGCGGCGAGAGCACTGCGGTCGCGCCGAAAGTCGAGCCGACTGCCGAGGCGAAACTCCGCCGCGCGTTAGAAAGTCTATCAGCAGAAGGCACCGGACCCGATGCGCTCGCGAAAGCCTGGCCATCACTCGCCAGCAAGGATCGCTTCCTGCGCTTCACCGCGCGAGTCGCCATCGAGCACCAACCCACCGAAAAATGGGCGGACAAGGCGCTTGCCGAAGCAAACCCGCAGGCATCCATCGAGGCGCTGATCGCCCTAGCCCGCGTCGGTGATCAATCGCTCCAGCCTAGACTCATCGTCTCGCTCGGTCGGCTAGATTTCCCGCAACTCCCCGCAGATCTCCGGCTGCCCTATCTGCGTGCTTGGCAGTTAGTTTTCACCCGGATGGGCAAACCTTCAGCGGAAGTCTGCGCAAAAATCGCCGAACGCCTCGACTCACTTTTCCCTAACGGCGATCCGCTGATCAACCGCGAGCTCGTTTCCCTGCTCGTCTATCTGGACTCGCACAGCATCGTCGCGAAAACCGTGCCGCTGCTCGATACCGCCAAGGATGCCGACATCACCATCGCCAGCGAGGCGGTCTTATCCCGCAACGACGGCTACGCTTCCGCCGTCGCCGGCATGCACGATAGCCACCCTAACC
>JAYVEJ010000373.1:0-1725 GCA_043748885.1 Luteolibacter sp.
CGTGCAGGCCGAGCGGGAGGCCAACGACCTCGCGCTGCAACTCCGGCTGAAGAACGAAGCTTACGAGGAAGAGTTGCTGTTAGCCCGGGAAATCCAGCAAGCGCTCGCCAGCGAGTTGTTTCCTGCCGCGACGGCCGGCGACGAGAGCCACCTCACTTTCGGCGCGCGCTACATCCCGATCTCGGGACTGGCCGGCGACTTTTTCGAGGTGATGAAAGTGAACGACGATTGCTACGGGTTGTTGATCTGCGACGTGATGGGTCACGGCGTCCGCTCCGCGCTCATCGTCGCCATGTTGCGTGGTTTGCTAGAGAAACAGCGCGCCCAAGCCGCTGAACCCGGGTTATTTCTCCAGGGTCTCAACGAAGGACTCGCGGCCATTCTCGAACGCGCGGGCACCACCATGTTTGCGACCGCTTTCTTCGGCGTGATCGACCTCGCCCACGGCACTTTCAAATACGCCTGTGCCGGCCATCCTGGACCGATCATCGCCGGCCAAAACGGCGTCCGCCAAATCGCCAGTGGGCGCAGCGAAAAGGGCCCCGGACTCGGCTTGGTCAAAGGTGCCTCTTACCCCACCGGCGAGCTCGCCCTCGCCGAAATCGACCGAATCGTGCTTTTCACCGATGGCGTTCTTGAGGCCGAGAACCAAAGCGGCGAACCGTTTTTCGAGAACCGGCTGATGGAAATCATCGCCACGAAATCCCACGATCCGCTGGAATCCCTGCTCGACGGCATTCTCTCCAGCGTCCTCGCGTTTTCCGAAGGCCAGCGCTTCGACGACGACGTCTGCCTGCTAGGAATCGGGATCACCCGCCTAGGTTGAGTGGACTGGGTTCACAGGAACCGTTCGCCGCATCGCTCATTCCCTCGCATGCCAATCGGGCAGATTCCATCTCGCTGGCAATGTGCAAAGTGAGCAAGCTCATGAAAAAACCTAGCCAATCGACTCTATGATTGCCAAACCGCGATCCCCGACTAGGAATCTGCCCCCGGCGCGAAACCGTCGCCCGCCAACCAGAAGCAACCATCCGACTATGAAGGACCTCAGCAAATACCGCAACATCGGCATTTTCGCCCACGTTGATGCGGGCAAAACGACCACCACCGAACGCATTCTCAAGCTCACCGGCAAGATTCACAAAATCGGGGAAGTTCACGATGGCGCATCCACGATGGACTTCATGGATCAAGAAGCCGAGCGCGGCATCACCATCCAATCCGCTGCCACCACTTGCTTCTGGAAGGGTTATCAATTCAACGTCATCGACACTCCGGGCCACGTGGACTTCACCATCGAAGTTTACCGCTCGCTCAAGGTTCTCGACGGCGGTGTGGGCGTGTTCTGCGGTTCTGGAGGCGTTGAGCCTCAGTCGGAAACCAACTGGCGCTACGCCAACGATTCGGAAGTCGCCCGCGTCATTTACGTCAACAAGCTCGACCGCATCGGCGCGGACTTCTACCGGGTCGTCGCTCAGGTGAAGAAGATCCTCGGTGCGCACCCGCTGGTGATGGTCCTACCGATCGGCACCGAAAGTGAGTTCGTCGGCGTCGTCGATTTGCTCACCATGAAAGCCCATATCTGGGACGAATCCGGCCAGCCGGAAAATTTCAAAATCGAGGAAGTCCCCGCCGATATGGTCGATAAGGCCAAGGAATATCGCGCCCAACTCATCGAGACCGCCGTCGAACAAGACGACGCGATCATGGAAGCCTACTTGGATG
>JAYVEJ010000374.1:0-1723 GCA_043748885.1 Luteolibacter sp.
CTGGATACATTGCCGTATCGAAGGCGCTGATTCGCACAAAAAGCAGCTTGGCAGTGTAGGTGGTTCCCGGGAGAAGTGTTCCATCATGGATTTTTGCGAAGATCTTCAGGCCGCTCAATGCGTCAGCCTTAGCAAAATCAGCCGACTCCATCACCTTCGTGCCGGCCGAGTCCTCGATTTGCAGGTGAATGAAATCCGAAGAGGTCGCCCCGATGAAAGGTTGCCACTCCAATATAAAATCCTGCTTTGGATCGATTGCCAGGGCGGCATCCACATTTTTAAACTGCGGTATGGATGGATAGACATCCCCGTTGAGGGGGATCGTCGGACTCCTTAAGCCTTGATTTTTAGTGGTGATGCGGAAGGTATAATTTCCGTCGGGATAAGCGCCGACGAGTTGTTGAAGTGTGTCCAGCTTGGCTTCAAATTCGAAACGCTTGTTGTCCGAGCTGTTGAGATTAGTCGAGGTCCCATTGGGGAGTGCTAGAGCCGTCGCTCCCAGCGTATTCGTGGCCGATGCCTCCACCTGGGCCTGGAAAAGATAACCGTTATTTGATACCGGGACGATCGCGCTCGTGCCTGACTGTTCGAAGAGTTCTGTCTTGAAAATGGAATAGAGTTTAATATCAGCGACACTGGCAATCGGAGCCGTTTTGATGCTAAAGCTCACCCGTCGGTAATAGTCTGCCGTTCCCACGGCCCCCGGATACGAAGTGGTGTCAGCGAACACTTTAGTGCGCGCCAACAATGTTCCTTGATATGTCTGATTGGGCAAAAGAGTTGCTGGCAAGAGCAAGAGTGAGTTATAAGAGCCGTTCAAGGTATCCGCGCCGCTGTCGGCGGTCTCGAAAACTTTCTTGCCGTTGCTGTCCTCAATCTTGAGCTGGACAAAATCGGGGGTGCTTCCATCAAGCATGTATTCCCATTGGAAAACGAAATACCCACCGGCGTCGATATTTTGCGCAGCGCCAAAGTTGAGCAGGTGCAGCGTCTGCGGATAGCCATCTCCTTGAATCGAAATCGAAGCCGTTTTCGTTCCCTCGTGTGCCGTAGTGATTACAAACGAATAATTCCCATTCGGTGCGCCGGCATTCAACTTTTTGAGCGAGTCGTACTTCTTTTTGTACTGGAAGTCTTGATTGCCCGATTGTTCTATGAGCGCTACCGGAGATCCCGCTGGAGGCGCCACAGTTGCGACCGTAACCGCATTGGTAACCGAGGCCCCTACCGAAGCCAAAAGAATGAATCCGTTATTCGAATTCGGAACCCCTACATTAGAGTTGGTCTGAGTCAGTTCAATCCCTTTCTGAACCAGATACGAGTTTACGTCGGATGCCATGGCAATTCTTGCCAGCGACGCGAAAATCAACGTAAACATGCACAAACGCGAAAGCGTGGGCGAGAAATTGTTCACCTAGTAAGGTCCACCGAAGACGATCTTCCGTCAAGCGTCGATTTTGTTACTAGTCTCGAAGTCTTGACGCTCCTCGACCAGGGCGATCAGCCCAACCAGATCACGACATTGTTGCAGCTGTTTCGCCAGCTGGCTCCATAGCTCCGAGTCCTGAACACTACCCGCGGGCTCTCCTGTTCCAAACCTTCTTCGTAACGGCTTCCCGCCGAAGCCGGAACACCGGTAGAAGCCTGGATGACGTCGTCCAGGAAGTCGGGAATGGGCGCGCCAAATTTCTGGACACAACTGTCCGAAATTCCGTACTATCTG
>JAYVEJ010000375.1:0-4732 GCA_043748885.1 Luteolibacter sp.
TACGACGACGGCAGCGTCCGCCGCTTCATGATCGCTTCATTGATCTGGGGCATCGTCGGAATGTTAGTCGGGGTGCTTGCCGCCACTCAACTTTCATGGTGGCAAATGAATGGTAAATTTCTGGAGGCGATCAGCTTTGGGTTATTCAAGGCAGATGGGTTATCCTATATCACCTTCGGTCGCATCCGTCCGCTACACACCAACGCGGTGATCTTTGCCTTTGTGGGAAACATGATGTTCGCGGGCATCTATTACTCGACCCAGCGACTATGCAAGGTGCGGACGGCTTCAGATCTCCTTTCCAAGATTCACTTCTGGGGCTGGCAGGCGATCATTCTTGGGGCGGCGATCACGCTTCCCGCCGGTCTCACGCGGGGCAAGGAATACGCCGAACTGATCTGGCCGCTCAACATCGCGGTGGTGGTGATCTGGGTGATTTTCGGCATTAACTTCTTCTGGACCTTGGCGAAACGCAACGAACGCGCACTCTATGTTTCGCTCTGGTTCTATATCGCCACCATCGTGACGGTGGCGATGCTCTACATCGTCAATCATCTATCAATCCCCACCTCATGGACTCATTCCTACCCGATCTTCGGCGGAGTCCAAGATGCATTGGTCCAGTGGTGGTATGGACATAACGCAGTGGCCTTTTTCCTGACGACGCCGATTCTCGGGATTATGTATTATTTCATCCCCAAGGCGGCGGATCGGCCGGTGTATTCCTACCGGCTATCCATCATTCACTTCTGGGCACTCGTATTTATCTATATCTGGGCAGGGCCGCATCATCTATTAAATACCTCGCTGCCTAAGTGGTTGCAGTATCTTGGTGTGCTCTTCTCTGGCATGTTATGGGCACCATCATGGGCGGGGATGCTTAACGGACTGCTCACCCTTCGCAGTGCTTGGGAGAAAGTTCGCAGCGAGCCTGTTCTCAAATTTTTCGCCGCCGCAGTGACATTCTACGGCATGGCCACTTTCGAAGGTCCTTTGTTATCGATTCGATCAGTCAATGCGCTGTCCCATTACACGGACTGGACCATCGGCCATGTGCATTCCGGTGCGCTAGGCTGGAATGGCTTCATGGCCGCGGGAATGTTCTATTGGCTCGCCCCGCGACTGTGGAAAACCAAGTTATGGTCAAACTCGCTGGCCAACATGCATTTCTGGCTCGGCCTGGTAGGCATCCTCATCTACGTCGCCGCGATGTGGGCGGCGGGAATTATGCAAGGACTCATGCTGAGTGAAACCAATCCGGGTGGAGCCAGCTTGAAATATGAGTTCATCGAGTCGCTCCAGCAAATCAAGATCTTCTATATCTTCCGCTCGTTCGGCGGCGCACTTTATCTAGTTGGGTTCGTGATGTGTGCGGTGAATATCATCATGACCGCTCGCTCGGGCGTGGCCACCGACGCCACCGCAGAAGTGGTTTTACTCAAGCCGGAAAACAAGGACGGGATGCGCCTAGGAGAGGCCTTCAAGAGCGATCCTGTCACCAATGTCCTGCTCGCGCTGGCCTTTATGATTTTGTGGTTTTTCCTGCCACCTCATGCAGACAAGGCAGCGTTCGTCGTCTCGATTTTGCTAACTATCCGCGCGGTGAAACTCTTCAAAACCAGTGGCACCCGCTGGTCGGATTTCTTTGATCGACTGATTGAGAATTATCTACCATTCACCGTGCTGATCTTCCTCGCGGTGGCGATCGGTGGAGCGGTGCAAATCATCCCGTCGTTGCTGGTCAACCGCGCGGCCAATGTGGAGGATCGACTTCAGTTATTATACACTCCGCTGGAGCTGGTCGGGCGCGATTTGTATGTTTCCGAAGGTTGCTATAACTGCCACTCACAGATGATCCGCACGCTCGTCCCGGACGTGCTCCGCTATGGCCCGACACAGGACCAAGGTTATAGCCGCCTTGGCGAGTCGCTCTACGATCATCCGCACCAGTGGGGTTCCAAGCGCACCGGTCCCGACCTTGCCCGCGAGGGTGGAGCGGTGGCCAAGGACTCCAAGGTGATGCGTGGTGGCAAGCGCGATAATCTCTGGCATTTCAATCATTTCATGAATCCGCGCCAGACTTCGCCAGGTTCTAACATGCCTCCTTACCCCTGGTTGTTCGAGGCTAAAGCTGACTTCAAATCGCTGCCGGATCGCATCGCCGTGCAGACTCGCCTCGGGGTGCCTTGGCCTGCGATGACCCAGGATGCCATTGAACAAAGTGCCCGCGATCAGGGGATGGAAATCGCTGGCTCACTGGTGAAAGCCGGAGCCTTTCTGCGGGCTCAACCGGACCTCAGCCAGGATGCGTTGCGCAATCAGTTGGCGGATAGCCAAGTGGTGGCACTCATCGCCTATCTTCAGAAACTCGGCACTTATCAGGAAGTGACTGCTCCGGCGGGTAAGGATGGCCGTCCGCTCGATCCAGATAGCTACCGCCGCGCCACGAAACCCTAATGAATTATCTATATGTTCAGACGCATCATCATTGAAGATTGGAGCATCGTGATGGCCATGGTTGCCTTTTTCTTCACGGCCTCCGTGTTCTGTTACACCACGGTCCGGGCGATGAAGTTACCCAAAGAGCGGCGGGAAAAACTGGCGAATTTGCCACTTAACGACTAAGTAAACCATTATCAAAGATTCTCATGCCACCCGATCCCGAAATCAAAGTCGCTCTTTATGCCAAGAAGAAGGGCGAGGTTGTATTGCGGCCCCATGAATACGATGGGATCCAAGAGTATGACCAGAAGCTACCTAACTGGTGGCTCGCGATTTTTTACGGTTCCATCATCCTGTTCCCACTCACTTGGTTGGGGTACTATCAATTCGGCTTTATGCGCCCCGATTCCGAAACGGTGGCTGCGAGCATGATGAAGATCGAGAAAGTGAAAGCTAAGGAACTCGATGAAATGCTGGCTAAGCTGGACGATCATGTACTCGTCAACAAGTGGGCGAAGGATGATGCCACCGTCGCTAACGGCCATGAAACTTACCTGGCGAACTGCACCGCCTGTCACGGCGTGGATCTCTCCGCTCGGATGGATGCGGGCAATGGCCAGTTCATTCCATTGCCCGGCCTCCCGCTCACCGATGGTCAATGGCAGTATGGCTCGCGGCCGATGGATCTTTTTAAACTCATCAACAATGGCACCCCGCCGGAAAGCGCGGGACACAATGGAGCACGCATGGAAGCTTGGGGATTAAAAATGCCTCCGATTAAGATTGTTGAACTCGTATCATTCATCATCCGGCAAAACCCCAAGGACTTTCCCGAGACTCAATACTAACGTGTCTGACCATCCTGATAAGGCCAATCGCCCGGATCTCGTTTCGATGACGACGATCAATGCGGATGGCTCCCATCGCGTCCTTCATCCGGCGGATGTAAAAGGGCCATTCACCACAGCGAGGCGTCTTGTTGCCCTTCTGCTGATGTTGATCTATGCCGCTACTCCATGGATCCCAATCAACGGTGCGCCGGCGATTTTTTTCGATGTCGAAATGCGGCGTTTCCATGCCTTTGGCCTCACCTTAGTGGCGCAAGACTTGTGGGTGTTGTTCTTTGCAATCAGCGGTCTGGGCTTTCTGTTGTTTGTAGTCACCGCCGTGCTGGGGCGAATCTGGTGCGGCTGGGCTTGCCCCTACACGGTGTTTTTGGATCATGTGTTCCGCCGCATTGAGCGCTGGATCGACGGTGATGCACCCGCCCGCCGCAAGCTGGCGGCGGCACCCAATGATCTCGCTAAAGTTTCTAAGCGAATCCTAAAACACGGACTCTATATCATCATCTCGGCGTTGATTGCACATATCTTCCTCTCTTACTTCATCTCCATTCCACGGCTCTATTCCTTTATGAAACAAGGCCCGCTGGAGCACGCCACGTCCTTTGGGGTGGTCGCCAGCCTGACTGGAATTCTTTACTTCTGCTTTGCTCAGTTTCGCGAGCAATTCTGTATCTTAATGTGTCCTTACGGCCGCCTCCAATCCGCACTAACGGATGAGGATACCATGATCATCGGCTATGATGAGAAACGCGGCGAACCGCGTGGCAAGGCGACGGATCCGACCGCCGGTGATTGCATCGACTGCTACCGCTGCGTGAGTGTTTGTCCGACCGGCATCGACATCCGCAACGGCCTGCAAATGGAATGCATCGGTTGTTCGGCCTGTGTGGATGCCTGCGATGACATCATGGCGAAACTCAAACGTCCCAAAGGTTTAGTCCGCTATGATTCCACCCGCGGACTCCTTGGGGAGAAACGCCGGATTTTCCGCCCGCGCTTGTTGGCGTACGGGCTGCTCGGGTTGCTCGGGCTAACGGCTCTCGGCGTCACCGCGTTTTTCAGGGCCAAGCCGATGAATGCCGATGTTTCGCGGGCGCGCGGTCCCTCGTTCTACGACGAAGGGCCGGTTTTGCGAAACCACTTCCAACTGCGGCTCTTCAACAAGCGGAACCAAGCGATGACCTTCACGGTCTCGTTAGACGGTGCTCCCGCCGGTTATGCCATCACTGGCGTGGGCGACGGACTTATCTTGGAGGCACTCAAGGAAACGGCCCGTCCATTGGTGGTGATTGTGCCCAAGGAATTCTATAAAGGTCCACACACATTGACTCTGATCATCCATTCAGTCAAAGCGCATTACAGATGCCCATTGACGCATTGGCCATCAAAGACAAGCTGGGCATCGTCAGTCAGTTTGACAGCCTGGACCCGGACTTTTCTTGTGC
>JAYVEJ010000376.1:0-1721 GCA_043748885.1 Luteolibacter sp.
AGCCACTCCTCAGACCCCGCACCGGTGAGAAACAGAATATCCCCACCATCTCGGCTGCCTCCACCATTTCCTATCACGTCCCACCATCACCAAATGGTACCGATCCTGTCACCGGAGTCACCTTGACCGGACGGCGCTCCCTCTATCGATTGGGAGGATGAAAGTGAAGAGATGGCCTTCCTCCGGATTTTTCCTCTGCCCGCTAGCCGCGATTGTGGTTGCGACAATCGGCACCAGCCCGGCAGTTGCGGAGCCGGAGACACAGCCGGCTAGCAGCATCCCGGTTGCCCAAGCGCGATTCATTCCTGCCGCTCGCGATCTAGTGGCGATTGAGGAAAGACGTGCGATCACGCTGGAACTTGAAAAGCTGATGAATAGCGGCGCGACACCCGAGCAAATGGCCGGGTGGCACGCAAGAAATGCCGCCCGCCTCGCCACCAATCAGCAGAAACTGGCGGAGATGTCTGCCAGTCAGAATTCCGTTCCGAAGCCCTACATCACGGAAGTGCCGACCCCCGCCGGAGCATCCAAAACAATGGAAGCATTCCAGATGGCACGCGCAAAACTATACAACGAGCAAGTCCGTATCCACAATCAGACCCTTCAGGAATCGCCGGAAAATCGCAACGAAGCCAGCGAGGTCTGGCAGAAACAGAATGCCGTTGAGATGGAGGCTCAGGCCAGCAGAGCCTCACAAATCATTGCAGAAGGGCGATCAGCCGCACTGCCTTCGCAATCTTCCTTAACCATTCCCGCCGATGCTTCGCCCGCGTTGAGAAAATTTCTGATTCAACGAACCGCCTTGGTCCGGGAAGAGGCCGAAGTCACCGCCGGACTCCAGACCGCATCGCCGGAACAGCGCCAGAAAACGCTAGAGGCTTGGCATGACGCAAATCCCACTCGTCTCAGCGCCATGCGCGAGGCGGTCGAGCAATTGTCAATCGAATCAAAAACATCCCGTTAACCGCCCATTGTCATTCAAACTCTCATGAAACATCACCGCTCCATCAATAGATTCCGCTCTCTCTGTTTGCTGGCACCGCTTCTTTTCCTGTCAGAAAAATCCTTAGCCCAAACGACTCCGGTCACTGGAGACCTCACCGTATCCGGAAGTGTCAAAACAGGCACCAGCAATCCCGCAGGAGGAACAGAATTCAGGCAGGATGGATTGATCATCGCCAAAGGCACTTACGGCGGGGACTTCGTTCCGGGCACTCTCACTGCCGATGACCAATACTCAGGAACCCGGATGCTTTGGTATCCCGGTAAAGCCGCATTCCGTGCGGGCAGAGTGTCCGGCTCCATGTGGAACGATACCAGCATTGGAGTTTATTCGACCGCCTTTGGCCTCAGTAGCGTTGCCAATGGGTGGGCATCCGTAGCGATGGGCAGCCATACGACTGCGGGCATGTATGGGGTCGCCATGGGCTTTTTCACCACGGCAGACTTCTCTTCTGCGGCATTCGGTGACCACAGTGCCGCCGTGGGTGGAGGCTCGATGGCGGCAGGATCTCTTACAACAGCTTACGGTTCTTGTTCCACGGCAATGGGTCTCCTTACGATCGCGACAGGCGGTCGATCCACCGCATTGGGTGAGGCAACCTCTGCAAACGCATTGTGCTCCACCGCCGTAGGTCGCACAAACATCGGCGGAGGCAGTCCTAACACTTGGATTCCGACCGACCCTCTTTTTGAAATCGGTAACGGAACACCCTTGGTGG
>JAYVEJ010000377.1:0-1721 GCA_043748885.1 Luteolibacter sp.
AGGAACGGAATGATATCGGATGCTTGCAGCAAGGTGGTGCGCAGGATTTTTGAAATGAGACCCTCAAGCACCAGCGGCTCGGCTTGGAGGTCGGTGGTCCGCATCACGGCGGATTCCGAGCCGTTGCCCAGACCTTTGTAGAGAGTGAGGAATGCCGTCCCGAACGGAGAACCCGACACGCTCTGATTTCTAACCATCACGAGGCTGGCGGGGATCAGGATCATCACCAAGATTGCGAGGCCGACCATGCCGCGCGGCCGGAAGGTGATCGCCGCGAAAATGATGTAACCCAGCGCGATCCACACCGCCATCCAGTGCGTGAGTGCTAACAGAGTGAAGAAAACTCCGGCAATGATCGCCGGGGCAAAGGCAATCCGGCCTTCCGCCGCAGCTTCCACCGCACGATAGACGAAGTAGATCGCGCAGGAAAATAACAGCAGCATCAACATCTGCGGCAGCCCGCTCAGCGAGTAGTTCCAGAAGGTTTCACAAAACAACATCAGGATCGCGCAGACCCCAGCGATCTTGGCGTCGAATATCCGCGAGATCAGCAGATAGTTCACGCCGATGGCCATGAGAAAAAACAAGGTGGCGACCGTGGCGATGACTCGGTCGAGCGGGAACACCCACTCGTTAGCCGTCATTTGCCAGGTGTCTGCCTCATCGGCGCCGACGAGTTTGAGCACCGCCGCGTTGAGCAGCGGGTTGAGCGGCGAGTGGTAGGAATCTTGAAAGCCAAAGAACGAGACCGAGCTATTCTGGGCTTTTTGCGCCTGATAGTAGGCGACCGGGCGGATCATTTTGGTGGTGAATCCATTGCCGCGGGCGATTTCCCGGGAAATCTGCGCCTGGTCCATCCCCTGCGGCGAGTTGAGGCCGCGGAAGAGGACAAACAAGTTTCCCAAGGTGAGGATGAGTAATAGGAGAAGGAACAAACTGCGGCGAATGATGATGCCGGTGTCGAGCTGGGAGGAATTGATACTCATGAAAAATTGGGGATGAAGGCGGAGGGAAATTTCAAAGTCCGAGTTCCTTGAGCTTGCGCTGGAGAGTTCGGCGGCTGACACCTAGCAGATCCGCAGCGTGAGTGCGATTGCCCCCGGAGAGGGACAGCGCGGCGCGGATCGTTTTGGTTTCGAGCGCATGCAAGTTGAATTCCGCCGGACCATCAAGGGCCATTTTGGCGGACTGCGGCGAATCATCGCGGGCAACTGCTTGGAAATGCAAGAACTGCGGCAAGTGGCGGGCTTCGATGACGGAATCGTTACTCATCACCACCCCATGTTCGATGGCGGTGCGCAGCTCGCGGACGTTGCCTGGCCAGTGATAACCGAGCAGCAACTGCAACGCCGCGTCTGTGAGTGGCTTCACCGGCCTCTCGTTTTCCTTGGCGAATTCTTGGAGAAAACTATTCGCTAACAACACGATATCCTCCCGCCGGTGGCGCAGTGGCGGCATCTCGATTTTCACCACATTGAGGCGGAAATAGAGGTCTTCGCGGAATGTGCCCTTCGCCACCAGCTCTTTAAGGTTCTTGTTAGTCGCGGCGATCACTCGCACGTCCACCTTGATCGACGCATTCGAGCCGACGCGTTCTAACGTCCGCTCCGACAGCACGCGCAGCAGTTTCACCTGAGTCGCCGGGTCGATCTCGCCGATTTCATCGAGAAACAACGTCCCGCCGTCTGCCTGCTCGAAGCGCCCGATCCGGCGTTGCGCGG
>JAYVEJ010000378.1:0-4721 GCA_043748885.1 Luteolibacter sp.
TCCGAGGATGTCGCCACACTCGGTCGCGACCAGACGATCCAGCGAGGCGGTGTGGAGATAATCGAGGAGGTTGAGCGGATACTTGCGGCCCTTTTCGCGGTGGCCAGCGCGATAGATTCCACAGCGCGAAGGATCATGCTCAAGCCGATGAGAGTTCTGGAGTGATCGCGATCCACTGTGAGCCACTCGTCGCACGCGATTTCGACAAATGCCTGCTGGAGGCCGCTCCACAGGATTTCCTCCTTGCCGGAATCTTTGGCGGAGCTGGGAACGCGGAACTGCTCGTGGGAGAAATTTGCTCGATCCTGCATCAAATACCGCAGCGACACTCTTGTGCGGTCCTCGTCGATAGCATCATCCAAGTCGGCGCAGAGGGCGGCGAGTAGGTGATCTATCGGCTGGTAGGCATAGTCGCCAGTGGCGATCAAAGTTCCGAGACGCAGCAGGAAGGTCTCTTCCGCGACTCGGGGCAAGACCTAGGACATTAGGTCCTCGTTGTCGCGCAGACTCGGGAGAAACCCGATGATCAGCTCGATCATTTCATTCACATAGCCATGCGCGAGCAAGGCGTCGGCGATGTGAGACAGCGCGTCGGGGTCGCAAGTTTGGGGATTAAAATCCAGCAGAGTGCGGGCAGTTTCTGGCAGGCACTGCGGGGTCTTGAGCGTCACGAACTGCTCAGTCGCAGCCCAGCAGATGTAGCCGAAATTGCGATTTCGAGTGGGAGCAAGCGCGGTGGCCAAGTGGCGGAAGACCTTCAAAATATCGGGATGGTCGGCCTGCCGAACTGCGTCGAACACGTCATTCCAGTCAGTCGCTGCATGGGGCAGCGCGAGAAGTTCCTCGACGAAGGCTTCCATCTGTTCACGGGTGGGTGGGTCGAGCGCTTTGAAATCATTCCAAGCTTTTTCCCGAGCTGAGCTGACCTCCGGCGGGAAATCCAGTTTGGGATCATCGGGAAAATCGTCAATGTCTGCGGCAGTGGATTCCTCCTCTAGATCCATCAACCTGTATAGGCCACTTCAAGGAACGTGTTGAACTTCACCGGATCCACCTCCGGCATGGCGGAAAGTGCGGCGCGGAGTTCGAGCAGGCTGGGAGTCTGCGCCTGCCAGCGGCCACAGACCCACCAGATCTCGGCGGCAGAACTCTGAACGCCCAGACAAGGGTGGGCAGCGAGGCACTTTTTAAATTTGTCACCGGTGCCACTAGGGCATGGATCGTTGCGGCCTATTTTCGTCATGGTATGAAATGGGTGGGTACAGAGTTCTGTCCCTGCGGAGTTCGGAATGACACCTAGGCTTCCCCATTGCAATCTCGGGTGTGGATCGAAACAGGCCAGTTTCGCCGATCATGATGGAGTTCCCGGCGAGCATGGCCTAGACCCTTGCGATTGAAAATCCGGGTGGCCAATCGTTTTCAGGTCTGGCACAAGGTCGCTGTGCCCGAGACCCGAATTCTCCAAGTTGACGACGATGAAATGAAAGAAGCCGTGACCGAGGCGTGCGCGTTGCTGCGTGCCGGGGAGATCGTCGCGCTGCCGACGGAGACCGTTTATGGACTGGCGGCGGATGCGTTTAATCCCGAGGCGGTGGCCAAGGTTTTTGCGGCGAAGGAGCGACCGTCGTTCGACCCGCTGATCGTCCACATCGCCTCGCGCGGGGATTTGAAAAACGTGGCGATCGTGCCCGATGAGATCGCGGAAACGGTGAATAAGCTGACCGCTGCGTTTTGGCCGGGGCCGCTGACGCTGATTTTACCCAAACATCCCGACGTGCCAGATCTGGTGACGAGCGGGCTGCCGACGGTGGCGGTTAGACAAAGTGCGCATCCCGTTTTCCGGGCGGTGAACAAAGAGTTAGGCCACCCGATCGCGGCACCGAGTGCGAACCGCTTTGGTCGGATTTCACCGACGTCGGCGAGCGCTGTGATGAAGGAACTCGGCGGGCGGATCCCGCTCATCGTCGATGCCGGAGCGTGTGCTGAGGGCGTCGAGAGCACGATCATTTCGATCGAACCGCGCGAGGGGAAAAAGCCAATTTTCCGGCTGCACCGCGCGGGACCGATCACCAAGGAGCAGCTTCAGGACTACGGGCGAGTGGAAAAAGTCCGCGAGGTGAAACAAGACGCGCCGCAAGCTCCGGGCCAGCTTGCAAGCCACTACGCGCCGCTGACGCCGTTGATTCTGTTGGAAAACCCAGAGGATTTCGTGCCGGAGGAAGGCAAGAAATATGGCCTGCTCAGCTACACGGGCGAGGATGATAGCCCATACGTGACGCTGCATGATTGGGAAGTGGTGGAGGCGCTCAGCCCCGGCAGCGGCAAGCTCGCGGAGGCTGCGATCCGCTTGTTTTTCGTGATGCGGTTGCTTGACGAAGCCGGACTCGACGCAATCATCGCCGAACCCGTTAGTGAGACCGGTCTCGGGGTGGCCATCATGGACCGTCTGCGGCGGGCATCCGTTAGTTTTGAAAATCCGTTATGAAAACCCAACTGCTTCTACTTGCCCTCGTCACCTCGGCGCTTGCCCAACCGCCGGACTGGGAAAATCCGGCGGTTTTCCGCATCAACAAGGAAGCGCCGCGGGCGACTTCGATGCCCTTCCCGACGAAGGAGGACGCGACGACGAAAGCCCGGCTGGAATCGCTGTGGTGTCAGTTGCTGAATGGCAATTGGAAATTCCATCACACCGGCAACCCAGCGACCAAGCCAGCGGGGTTTGAGGCTCCGGCCTACGATGACTCGGCGTGGAAGGAAATCCCGGTGCCGTCTAACTGGCAGATGCAGGGATATGGCATTCCGGTTTATACCAACATGACCTATCCGTTCGCGAAGAATCCGCCAACGGTGATGGGTGTGCCTCCTCAACATTATACGAATTTCCCGGTGGAGAACCGCAATCAAGTCGGCTCCTATCGGCATAAGTTCACTCTGCCTTCGGCTTGGGAGAACCGGCGCACCCGTATCGTCTTCGGAGCGGTGGACTCGGCGTTTTATCTATGGATCAATGGTAAAAAAGTCGGCTACTCAGAGGACTCACGGACACCGGCGGAGTTCGATATCACGCCCTACTTGCAGGCTGGCGAAAATTTGCTGGCTGCGGAAGTTTATCAAAACTCAGATGGTTCCTATTTGGAAGATCAAGACATGTTCCGGATGTCGGGCATTTTCCGCGATGTGTATCTGTGGTCGGCAGCAACCGTCGAACTTGCTGATTTCTGGATCAAGGCGGGCCTCGCGGATGATTACAAAACGGGCACGCTGGGATTCACGGCCAAGCTCACCAATCACGGCACTGCGGAAATGTCTGCCAATGCGAGTCTCACACTCACTTCGCCCGATGGAAACATCATCACAGCGCCCCCCGTCTTGTTGAAGATTCCGGCGGGCGGAGATATGGAACAGAGTGTCACACTCGACGCCATCCCCGGTGTCAAAACATGGTCGGCGGAGATTCCCAATCTATATCTCTATCACATCACGCTAACTGACTCTACGGGTAAAGAAATCGCCCATCACTCAGGCAAGACCGGTTTTCGCCGGAACGAAGTGAAGAACGGCCAATTTCTCCACAATGGCCAACCGATCTTGATCAAAGGCGTCAACCGCCACGACCACAACCCGCGCACCGGCCACTACGTGACGACTGCGGACATCCGCGCAGATCTTCTACAGATGAAGCGTGGCAATATCAATGCGGTTCGCACTTCGCACTATCCTAACGATCCCGCGCTGGTGGAGTTATGTGATGAACTCGGATTCTATGTGGTGGCGGAGGCTAACATCGAGTCGCATGGAATGGGGTATAACGAACAGTCACTGTCGAAAGACCCGGCTTGGTTCGAGGCACACCTCGACCGAGTCAAGAATCTGGTAGAGCGCGATAAGAATCATCCGAGCATCATCATGTGGTCGCTGGGCAACGAGGCGGGCGATGGTGAGAATTTCGTGAAATGTTCGGAATGGATCCACCAGCGTGACCCGTCCCGGCCGGTCCATTATGAACAAGCTGCGCAGGGTGCTTATGTGGATGTTTACTCGCCAATGTATGCAACCGTTGCTGATAGTGAGAGCTACTGCCGCGCTGAGGAAAAGAAGCCGTTAGAAACGCAGCGACCTTTGATCCAATGCGAGTACAGTCACGCGATGGGGAATTCCACAGGTAATCTAATCGACTACTGGAATCTCATCCGCAAGGAACGCTTGCTCCAAGGCGGCTTCATTTGGGATTGGAAAGATCAGGGAATTCTTTCCATGAAGCACAAGATCGGCGATGTGGAGGACCGTTCGCATAACAAACTTCCGGTTCGCTTATTGGGATCACTCGCCACGGACGAGGGTCTCTACGGCGGCAGCGCGGTCGTCGAAAAATCCGACAAGCTGGATCTAACTGGAGGCCTTACCCTGATCGCGGAGGCCCGGCTTAACCATCCCGGCTTTAGCCAAGGCGGCCAACCCCTGATCACCAAAGGCGACACCTCATACGGAATCAAGATCACCGAAAGCGGTGATGGTGTTGAATTTTTCATCCACTCCGCTGGAACATGGCACAACGTCGCGGCGAAGCTTCCGGCTGATGCTTGTTCGAAGTTTCACACTTACGCCGGGGTCTATGATGGCAAGACTTTGAGCGCTTTTATCGATGGTAAGCTAGCTGCGTCGGTTCCTTGCATCGCGCCGGTTTCGAAGAATTCATTCGCACTAGCGGTCGGCATCGATAC
>JAYVEJ010000379.1:0-1715 GCA_043748885.1 Luteolibacter sp.
CTAAGTTCGGCAGAGTGAGGCCAGCAACTCCTTCAAACAAATGTTTCAGAGTGTTTGCGCCCGCATCGCCATACTCCGCCGCGTCCGGTGCGTGTCCGCACCCCACTGAATCTAACACGATGCACAACACTCGTTTCATGGGTTCTTCTAACCTCGGTAAAACAAGCGTTCCAGCCGATTGTGCGGTGCTCTTGCATTCAACGGGTTTCAGAGATTTTTTAACCGCAGATGAACGCAGACAAGATAGAGATAGTGAGAGTGTGCAGTTGAAGGTTTGACGGCAACTTCAAGAACTGCCCATCTTCATCCCTTCTCCATCTGCGTCTATCTGCGTTCATCTGCGGTTGAAAAACTCTTCTTCTGAATTCCTTTACGCATATAGGTTAAAAGTCGGAGGTCGAAGAAAGCCAACGAGTGTTTGTCCTGAGCGTTTGGCGAATTCCACAGCCAGCGAACTCGGCGCGCAAATGGCTGCGACCGTGCTGATTCTCGCCGCCAGCGCCTTCTGCATAATTTCGAAAGACAGCCTGCCGGACACCAGCAGGAAGGTGGCAGTTAGGTCGATGCCGTTGAGTAAGGCATGGCCGATCACCTTGTCCACCGCGTTGTGTCGGCCGATGTCCTCGCGGCTAATTAACAGCTCGCCAGTCGCCGTGAAAACTCCCGCCGCGTGGAGTCCGCCGGTGGTCTCGAAGGTGCCTTGGGCGGCGCGGAGTTTTTCTGGAGCTTGTAAGAGGAGGGCGTCGGAAATGTCAATCCGGCGGTCGATGGGCGGCGAGTCGGTGAAGATCGCTTCCAGCGTCGCCTTGCCACACAGACCGCACGACGAGCCGGTGAAAAGGTGGCGCGTGAGCCGTCCGAGATCGACTGCGACACCGTCCTGGAGAAACACCAGCACCCGGTTTTCATCGGGACGCGGTTCGATTTTCCGAAGCTGTGAAACCGTGGAAATGATGCCCTCCATCACCAGAAATCCCGCCGCGAGTTCCTCGTCGTGGCCCGGCGTGCGCATCACCACCGCCACCGGGTGACCGTCCAAGCGGATTTCCAGCGGCTCTTCCACCGCGACTTGGTCGAGTGTTTTGCGGCGCTCGCCGGATTCACAATGGACTACGAGATCGTTCGTGCGGCTGGCATGGCACCAGACTGCCACGCGGCCTACCTTGGGTAACGCAGGAAATCCGCAACTATTTTTTCGTGGGTAAGTTCTCCGCGCGAAATGCAGTGGCCGCATCTGGATCTTTCAAATCCAAGGCCTCGGCGATCTTCTGGATCAGGTTCGTCTTGGTTTTGCCCTCGGGAAGTTGGGGGAGATAGCGGACGGCGTGGACGGGATCGATGCCGGCGATGCTGGAGGCGTATTCCATCGACATGGCGGACTTGAGCGGGCCGCCGGGGACATTCTCCAGCCATTTTCCTGCGGCCTGATAGTCTTGCCGAACCCAGTTCGATAGAACCCTGAGCGCGGGATGGCGGTCTTCCGTTCCTTTGTTGGCGTTGCGGTTTTCCCATGTCGGGAAGTCGATTCCTAGCAGCCAATCCGCCCACTTCACCGGTTCCTCGAGCTCACCGGAGTTCGACAGTGCCGTCACGAAAGCCAACTTCTCATCGAGGGTGAATTCCGAATCGACCATAGCCGACGAATCCTCGAACCTGAAGTCGGGAAGCTTCTGTGACAGTCCGCCGATGTATTCCGCGCGGATTTTCCCGATCTC
>JAYVEJ010000380.1:0-12092 GCA_043748885.1 Luteolibacter sp.
TGCTGCTGTTCTGGCCGTTTCATTTGTTCAATCTCGTCACCCGCCCTTTCGGCACCTTGGTGAAATTTGGCCTCCGCGCTGTCGGCTATCCAGTCGTCGCTGGCCTCTACGGCCTCGCATTTCTAGCAGTCATCTATGGCATCCGGGCGCAGAAATACGACCTCGCGAAAATCCACGCGATGCCGGAGCGCTCGATCATCCGCGACCGGTTAGGCGAGGAAATCGGCCGCATCCACGGCGACAAGCGCTCGCTCGTCCCGCTGAAACAAGTCGCCGAAAATTTCCGCAAAGCGATTCTCGCCCGCGAAGACGAGCGCTTCTATCACCACGGTGCTTTCGACATCATCGGCATCGGTCGCGCGTTTTTGCAAAATCTCCAAGGCAAACGCCAAGGCGCCTCGACTCTCACCCAGCAGCTCGCCTCCGATATTTTCCAACTCAAGCTCGGTGAAAAACGTGGCGATACCTCGCGCCAGATCGACCGCAAGTTGCTTGAAATCGCCATCGCGGTGCGGCTGGAATTCGCGCTGGGCAAGGACGAAATCCTCGAAGCCTACATCAACCAAATCAACTGGGGTCGCCAGATCAAGGGCGTCGGTGAAGCGTCGCGGATCTATTTCGAAAAACACCCATCCGAGCTCACCCTATCCCAATCCGCGCTGCTGGCCGGGATCGTCCGCGGGCCGGATTCCTACAACCCCTTCAGCTCGATGGAAGCCGCCACCCGCGAGCGCGGCACCACCCTCGACCGGATGGTCGTCGCCGGTGCGATCGGCAAATCCGAGGCGGACGCCGCCAAGCTCGAACCCATCGAAGTCCGCCCGAAGTGGCGGCGCGAATCCCAAGAATCCTACGCGATGCTGGCGATCAGCCGCGACTTGGAAGTCATTCTTGAAAAGGAAAACATCGAACTCGGCGGACTCGAAGTGACCACCACCATCGATCTCCGGGTCCAACACAAAGGCGAGGAAGCGCTCGATAAAAAGCTCCGCGAAGTCGAGCGCTACTCGGGCTATCCGCATCAGACGCGCTCCGCTTGGAAGGCGATCCCGGAGGACCAGCGCAAGGAGCCAGAATACTTGCAAGGTGCCGCCGTGGTCGTGGAAAACCGCACCGGCGCGATCCTCGCGGTGGTCGGTGGCCGAGATGCCAACGAGTCCTCCTACAACCGCGCCACCCAAGGCAGCCGTCCGCTCGGCTCGCAGTTCAAACCGTTCGTCTATCTAGCAGCCTTCGACAAAGGCTTACGCCCCGACTCCGCCATCAGCGACGGCCCGCTCCAGCCCGGTGAAATCCAAGGCGCTGGCACCTGGCGACCGCACAATTCCGACAACAAATTCGGCGGCATGGAAGCTGTCGCCACCGGCCTGATCCGCTCGCGCAATACGATGTCCGTCCGCGTCGGCAACTACGCCGGAATCCCGAAAGTGAAGGAAGTCGCCCGGATGGCTGGCTTCCGCAACTCGATGCCGGAAAGCCCGGTTTCGTTCCTCGGTTCATGGGACGCCTCGCCGTGGGAAATCGCCTCCGCCTACACGATTTTCCCCAACGACGGCACCCGCTTCCGGCCCTATCTGATTTCCCAAATCAAAGACCGGGATGGCAATATCCTCTACGCCACGCCCCAGCTTTCCTACCCGGCTGCCAAGAGCGGCTCCGCGTGGTCGGTGTCCCGCATCCTCAACGAAGTCGCCACCCACGGCACCGCCGCCGCCGTCACTCGCCTCGGCTTCGACAAGCCTTGCGGTGGGAAAACCGGCACCACCAACGACTTCATGGACGCCTGGTTCACCGGCTACACCTCGTCTCTAACGTGTACGGTCTGGGTCGGCTTCGACCTACCGAAAAAAACCATCGACGGCGGCTACGGTGCCACCCTCGCCCTGCCCGTCTGGGTGGACATTATGAAGACCGCCGACCGGCTCGGCTACAAGGCCGGCAAGCTCAACAGCAAAGTCAATCTGGTGAGCATCGAGATCTGCAAACTCAACGGCAAACGCGCCACCGCCGGCTGCCGCGAGGCCGGCACCGCTTACATCGACCAAGTTCCCGCAGACATCGCCCCCGCCGCAAATGACCTCTGCCCGATCCACCCGGCCAAGGCCCAACCCGTCGATGAAGCCACTCTAACTGCCGCCACTCCGCCCACCCCACTCCGCGCCATTCCGGTGGATGTCGAAAACGAAGACATCCCCCTCCGAGCCATCCCGGTGGATTAATTCTTCATTTCAGCATTTCAGCTTTTCAGCATTTTCCTCCCCATGTCCACCTGGCGTCCCATTCATCCTCCCGCGTTGTGGAAACGCTGGCTGCCGGGGTGGCTGCATGGTCCGGTAAAAGGGTTGTTTCAGCTAACCGTTACGGGACTTGTCGTTCTATCGGGCATCGCGTTTTTCTACTTCATGCTCGCGATGCGCTATGACATGGACGAGGTCGCCAAACTACCTGCCGGGACCACCTTCTATGATCGCAAGGGCGCAGAAATCACCGCTCCCGGTGGTGCCGGCCGCAAGTTGGTCAAGCGCGAGGACATCCCGGATTTCCTGGTGAAATCGCTGCGCGCCCGCGAGGATGCCCGCTTCTTCGAGCACAGCGGCGTCGATGTCCGGGGGCTGTTGCGGGCCACCGTTAGAAACATCAAGGACCGGGATTTTACCCAAGGCGCGTCCACCTTGAGCATGCAGCTCGCGCGGAATTGTTTCAAAATGAAACAGAAATCCCTGCACCGGAAGTTTCTCGAAATCGCCCTCACCCTGCGCGTCGAGTCGAGATACACCAAAGACGAAATTCTCACCCATTACCTCAACCGCATCTACTTCGGTGCCGGGGCGGATGGCATCGAGCAAGCGGCTAACACCTACTTCGGCAAGACCACCCACGACCTCAGCGAAGGCGAGTGCGCGATGGTCGTCGGGATCATCCGCGGCCCGCATATTTTCTCGCCGTTTCGCAATCTCGCCGCCGCCATCGAGCAACGCAATCAGACCCTTGATCGCCTGATCGCAATGAAGCTGATCGACACCGCCCATCGCGATGCGATCCTCGCGCAGCCGGTCAAACTCGTCAGTGAGGAGCGCCGCGAAACTCAGACTTCATATGCCCTCCAGGCCGTCCGCCGCGAGTTCGACCGCATCCTAGAGGATGGCGACATCCAACTCGGCGGACTGAAAGTTTACACCACCTTGGACGCCGCCTGGCAGAACCGGTTAGAGGTCGAACTCACCCGCGCCGTCGAGGATCTGGAGCATGAAAAATCCTGGCCGCACCCGACTGAGGCCAATCACATTTCTGGCACCGAGCCGGGTTATTTGCAATACGCCGCCGTCACCACCGACCTCAAATCCGGGGCCATCCTCGCCCTCATCGGCGGGCGGAATTACAGCGATTCACGCTTCGACCGCACCCGCTCCAGCCGCGACCTCGGCTCCGCCTTCGAGCCATTCGTCGCCGCCGCTGCGGCCGAGCGCGGCAAGCTGGTGCTGCCCGGCAAACCGGTGCAAACCGGCCGCCAGATCGGCCCGGCGGAAGTCGAGCGCATCGCCCGCCGCTGCGGCATCACCGGCAAGTTTTCCGAGACCGAGGATTTATTCCGCGGTACCGTCAATGCCACGCCGTTAGAAATGTCAGTCGGCCTGGCGATCCTTGGTAACCAAGGCAAACGCGCGAAACCCTACCTCATCCGCGAGATCCGCGATGCCGCTGGCGAGGTTCTCTACACCGCCAATCCGCTACTCACCGCCGCACTCGCTCCCGCCGCCGCGCTCGATGCCAGCAGCGTTCTCCAGCGCTCCGGCGGCACTCGTTGTTTCACCGGAGCCACCGGCTCCGAGCGCGACGCATGGACCCTCCGCCTCGGCCCCAGCGGCGCGACTGCCATCTGGCTCGGCTTCGACAAACCCACCGCCATCGCCCGCGAGCCACGGCTCAAGTCGCTGCTAGATGAGTTCGTCAAACGGCTGGGGAATAATTGAATCAAACGGAGTCCAGGACTTCATTTCAAAACAGATTCAACCGTCCGAGACCGAGACGTGCAGAGAGAATCCAAATCTCGCCCCCCGCAGCCTTTGCCGTTGCGGGGACCGCTGCCAGACGACAAACTTCCACCATGGCCGGCCAAAATCTGCGAGACCTCATTCTCGACCACCTTCGCACTGCAAACGGTAACCCGCTTTCCAAGTCCCAGCTCGCCCGCAGCCTCAAGCTCCCTGGCACCCGCGTGACCGAGTTGCGCAATACCCTCGCCGCTCTCGTCAAGGAGGGTCTCATCAACGAAGGCAAAAAAGCCTGCTATCAGGTGCCCGCCCCGCCGCAGAACCAACTCACCGGCAATCTTAAATTTCACCCCAAAGGCCACGCGTTCTTCTTCCCGGACATCACCGACGAGCACAACCTCGCCGCCGGCATCGACTTCACCGTGCACTCCCGAATCATGATCGACCGCCGCAACGTCGGCACCTCGTTGGATGGCGACAAGGTGCTCGTCTCGATCATCAAGCAAGTCGCCCGGCCGTTCCGCACCCGCAGCGAGTTCACCCCGGATCCTTCCGATGAAATGCGCGGAAAAGTCGAGAAAGTCCTCGCCCGCCGCTCCGGTCGCCTGGTCGGGGTTTTCCAAAAGAAGGGCAAATTCGCTTGGGTCGATTGCGACGATAAAGCCATCGAAGGCAAGATCGACGTCATCGGCGACACCACTGCGCTGCCGGGGCAGTTAGTCGTCGTCGATCTCGAAGAATGGGCGGACCGCAACGCAACGCCGCGCGGCAGGGTCATCGAAGTCCTCGGCTGGCCGGGCGATCCGGGCGTCGATATCATTTCCGTGATCCACCGCTACGGCCTGCGCACGTCGTTTCCCGATGAAGTTCTAGCAGAAGCCCGCGCGGTGCCGGAAGACCCGGAAGCCTCAGAAATCGCCCGCCGCAAGGATTGGCGCGACAAGCTTGTCATCACCATCGACCCCGCCGATGCGAAGGACCATGACGATGCGATCTGGTGTGAGAAAACCAAATCTGGCTGGACGCTCGCCGTCCACATTGCGGACGTTTCCCACTATATCAAGCCCGGCAGCCCAATGGACAGCGAGGCCATCGACCGCGGGAATTCGACCTATCTGGTAGATCGCGTGTTGCCGATGCTGCCCACTGAACTGAGCAACGGGATCTGCTCGCTCAAGCCGGATTGCGACCGCCTGACGAAGTGTGCGCTGCTAGAAATTTCCGCCGACGGCGAAATCGCCAAGGCCAAGTTCATCGACGCCGTCATCCACAGTCGGGCCAAGCTTTCTTATGAAATGGCGCAGGCGATTCTCGACGGCAAACCCGCGCCGGAAGGCTCCGATCCGCAACTCGTCGGCATGGTCAAGGAAGCCTGGAAGCTCGCCTCCACCTTGCGGGAGCGCCGCTTTAGAAATGGCGCGCTCGACCTCGAAATGCCGGAAATCAAAATCCGTCTCGATGCGCAAGGCCGCGCCGAAGTCGCCGAGCCAGTGATCCACACCGAGAGTCACCAGCTCGTCGAGGAATGCATGTTAGCTGCCAACGAATCGGTCGCAAAAATCCTCAAGGACCGGATGAAGCCGGCAATCTATCGAATCCACGAAGATCCCGATCCGTCGCGCTTGCTCGACTACACCGAGACCGCCAAAGCCCATGGCTATCGCCCCGGCGATCTCACCAACCGCGCCCACATCCAGCAACTGTTGGATGACTCGAAAGGCACGCCGGAAGAACACGTCATCAAGCTCGGGCTGCTGAAAAGCCTCAAACGCGCCGTCTATTCTGCGGAGCCGATCGGCCATTACGGCTTGGCAAAAGGCGACTACTGCCACTTCACCAG
The DNA here is from genome assembly GCA_043748885.1 of Luteolibacter sp. Lineage (GTDB taxonomy): Bacteria > Verrucomicrobiota > Verrucomicrobiia > Verrucomicrobiales > Akkermansiaceae > Luteolibacter. Next base: position 5,833 of record JAYVEJ010000380.1, read on the forward strand.
CCCGATTCGCCGCTACGCCGATCTGATCGTCCACCGCGCACTCCAGCCGCTGCTAGAGAACCCACCGAAGCCGCACGACCGGACGCCGTCGCAGGCGGACTTGCGCGAGATTTCCCGCCACATTTCCGACACCGAGCGCACCTCGTCCGACGCGGAGAGCGAGACCAAGCAGATCAAGTTGCTAGAATACCTCGACCGCGTCGCCAGCTCGGACGCGCCGCCGGTTTTCGACGGACTCATCACCGATGTCCGGCCGATGGGCCTGATGGTGGAAATCCCCAACATGGGCGTCCGCGGCGTGGTGAAACGCGAGGACTTGCCCGACGGTCGCTGGCGTTTCGAAGCGCACCGGATGGCTTGGGTTTCCATGGACGGCAAAACCATTCAGTTAGGAATGAGGATCCCGCTGCGAGTGATCAACATCGACTTCGACAAGCGCTTCGTCGATTTCGCCGTCGCTGGCAAGCCGACCAGCGAGGGCACCCACGTCTCTGTGAAAAATCCGGTCGCCGCCAAGAAACACGGCAAGCCGCACACCAAGCCCGCCGGCAAAGTCGGCCCCGCACCGAAGCTCAAGCAATCCCGCTACGCCACCCAGGAAAAGCCCAAGCGCCGCAAACGTCGCTAACAAGGACAGCGCGCCTGTGGGTTTCTTTCCGCTTCCCGTGTCCGGTCCGGGCCGCTAGAAAACAACGGTGGACGGCAACATTGAGGAACGACTTAACGATTTCATCCGGCGCAAAGGGCTGCGTCGGACCGGCCAGCGCGACACCATCGTCAAGGCGGCATTTTCCAAGGACGAGCATTTCACCGCAGATGAATTGTTCGACCGCGCCCGCAAGCTCGATTCCGAGACCTCGCGGGCGACGGTTTATCGCACGCTGAGCTTGCTGGTGGAGGCGGAATTGCTGCGCGAGATCGACCTCGGCGACAACCAGACGACCTACGATCCCAACTTCCTCGACAAGCCCTCGCACAACCATCTCGTCTGCATCGACTGCGGGCGGGTGGTGGAATTCGAGGACACCCACCTGGACCTGCTCAACGACTGCGTCACCCGGCGGCTTGGTTTCAAACCGGTCCGCCAGTCGATCAAGATCGAGGCAAACTGCGAGCAACTGCGGCTCAACGGCCGCTGCCCAAACCTGATCGCCACCCGTCTAACCGGCAAGCGACTGCGGCGGAAGCGCTGAGGTTTCTGGAAGCCGCAGTCCAAGGTCATTGCAATCTGCCCCTCTGCCGGGGAATCTATTTTTACTCGGTTCCTGACTACCCGGCGGGAAACCTGCTGTTGCACGCGGCTTCACGGCTGCGGGCGAGTGAGTTCAATTACCCTAAAAAGGAAAATGACAAAGGTGTTAACTACGAGATTTACCACTGATTGCGCTGATTTTGACTGATTTAACTGAAAGAAACGGCAGCAATTCGACTCACCTTTTGGGTGAGTTCGTAGTCCTTTCCGACCTCTTAAAAATCAGTTCAATCAGTGAAATCAGTGGTGACCATCTTCCTATCAGAGATAACTGCTTCCGTGCGATCCAGCGGCGAAAGCTGATTGCGTTTCGGGATTGTGGGCGCACGGGGATTCCGATTGCCTCGCTGCATGACAAAAACCCCGCATCGCCTCATTTTGTTAGCCACTGCACTGATAGGTTCGCTCCACGCCACTCCGCCGGTGATGGGCGGAGAAAAGATCCTGCATCGTGCCGCGACGGGCGTGGCGGACATTGAGAAAAACCAGCCGATGGCGGCGGACTCGGTGTTCTGGATCGTCTCGATGACCAAGCCGATCACCGCCACCGCGGTGATGATGATGCAGGACGAGGGAAAACTTTCGGTGGATGATCCGGTGAAGCACCGAATCTATCTGATGATGATCCAGCGCGCGGATCTCGCCAACGGCAATGCCTGCGACATCCGCCGCGATTTCCAAAACGCCGCCACCAACCCATGAAACTTCTCCTCATCGGCCACGGCTACCTCGGCCAACCCATCACCCGGCAATTCCGCGAGCATGGCTGGGAGGTGAGTCCCGTCTCGCTCTCCGGCGGCGACGACTCAATTTCCTGCGACGTCGGTGATGCCGCAGCGGTGGGGAAATTGCCGCCTGCGGATTTCATCGTCCACTGCGCCGCCTCCGGTCGCGGCGGGGCGGCTGCCTATCAGCACGTCTATGTCGGCGGCTGCCGGAATCTCGCGGCAGCATTTCCCGGCACTCCCCTGCTGTTCACCTCCAGCACCTCGGTCTATGCGCAGACTGATGGCTCCATCGTCACCGAAGACAGCCCTGCCATCCCGGCCCGGGAGACCGGCACGCTGCTGCTAGAGGCTGAGCGGATCGCCCTCGCGGCGGGCGGGATCGCCACCCGCTTGTCTGGGATTTATGGACCGGGCCGCAGCGCGATTTTAAGAAAATTTCTCACCGGTGAGGCGGTGATCGAAGAGGATGGCAGTCGATTCTTAAACCAAATCCACCGCGACGACGCAGCCCGCGCGATCTTCCATCTCGCGACTTCGGCCACTCGCGGAGAGATCTTCAATCTCAGTGATTCCACCCCACTCAGCCAGCTCGACTGCTACACGAGGCTGGCGGAGCAATTCGCCCGCCCGCTGCCGCCTTCCGGTCCTCGTGACTTGGACCGCAAGCGTGGCTGGACCCATAAACAAGTCTCCAGCGCCAAACTGCAAGCCACGGGCTGGCTCCCCGAGTTCCCGTCGTTCCTTGATGCAGCCGCCTCCCTCGCCCGGACGCTTCAAATTCCAGAATGACATTCCAATTGAACAAACTTGGTTTTCGCCACTGTATCCTCCATCAATGATCTTGAAATCCATCCTCCACCTCAGCATCACCGCGTTCGCGCTTCTAGCAACCGCGAGCGCCGCCGAACCCCTGCTACAACTCAAAAAAGGTGACCACATCGCCATCGTCGGCAGCGGGCTGGCGGACCGGCAGCAACACCAAGCATGGTTTGAGGCGCTGGTGCATCAGTCATTTCCCGAGCTCCAGCTCACTGTCCGGAATTTCGGCTTCGCGGCGGATGAGATTAACGTTCACCCTAGGTCAGACGGAGTTCCACCGCTGGAGTGGTATCTCGCCATGAAAAAGGGCGACACCAAGATCAACGAAAAGCTCCACTACTACGCCGGCACCGACTTCGGTGCGGATGTGATTCTCGCCTACTGGGGCTTTAACGAGTCTTTCCGTGGGCCGGAGGGGTTAGAGGATTTCAAAAAGAATCTCACCACCTACCTCAGCCAGCAGCTTGCCGCGAACTACAGTGGCCACGGCGCACCGCGGATCGTGCTTTTTTCCCCCATCGGCCATGAAGATCTCCACAGCCCAGATTATTCGAACGGCGCGGCAAATAACCTGAACCTCAAGCTCTACACCGCCGCCATGGCAGAAGTCGCGCAAGCACTCAAGGTGCCCTTCGTCGATCTCTTCCATCCGTCTATGGCACTCTATGGCAAGGCCGCCGCACCGCTCACCATCAATGGTGTCCACCTCACGGATGAGGGCGACAAGCAGCTCGCGCCCGTCCAGTTCAAGGCGGTCTTTGGCACCGACCCCGCGACCACCGCAGATCCCGCTGTCGCAAAAATCCGCGCCGCGGTGTTGGATAAAAACACCGAGTGGCACCACCGCTACCGCACCGTGGACCAGTTCAACATCTACGGCGACCGCGGGGTTCTCGATTACAAGGACGTCAAGGATCCTAACAACCTAGTGACGAATAACCTGATCCTCGGCCAGGAAATGACTCAGCGCGATGTGAAGGCTGAAAACCGCGACAAGCGGGTCTGGGCCGTCGCCCAAGGCAAGGAACTCAAAGTCACGGATGATAATTTACCCGCCGTCAGCCTCACACCGCCTAACTTTCCAGAACCAGTTCCCTACATGGATCCCGAGGAGGCCATCAAGCACCTCAAGCTGCCTGCGCACTGCAAGGTCGAGCTGATCGCTTCCGAGAAATCCTTCCCGGATCTGATCAACCCGGTGCAGATGAGCTTCGACACCAAAGGCCGCCTCTGGCTCGCCGTCTGGCCAGCCTACCCGGAGACCTCACCGACCGCCAAGGTCTTTGATAAACTCCTCGTCTGTGATCTCGATCCACAGACCGGCAAGATTGCCAAGATGACCACCTTCGCAGACGGCTTGAACTGCCCAACCGGCTTCCAATTTTACAAAGATGGCATCATCCTCATGCAGTCACCAGACCTGCTTTACCTGCGGGATACAGACGGGGATGGCAAGGCAGACAGCCGAGTGCATCTCCTCCAAGGACTGGATGCGGCGGACTCGCACCATGAAACCAACTCGATCTGCTACGAACCCGGCGGAGCCGTGTATTTGAGCGACGGCGTCTTCCACCGCACCAACGTCGAGACCTTTGACGGCCCCATCCGCAACGTCAACGGCGCGATCTACCGCTACGAGCCCGTCACCGGCAAGTTCATGCGCCACGCCCCTTACAATTTCATGAACCCGCACGGCCGGGTCTTTGATTATTGGGGAAATGACCTCATCACCGACGCCACGGGAAATGAAAACTACTTCGGCCCGGCGATGAGCGGCCATCTGGACTCAGGTGCACATTCCACTCTCAAAACCTTCTGGGACCAACCGTCGCGTCCCTGTGCTGGCACCGCTCTCCTCAGCAGCCGCCATTTCCCAGACGACTGGCAAGGACTCTTCCTCAACACCAACGTCATCAGCATGCAGGGCATCTTCCGTGCCAAGCTCACCGAGCAGGGCTCCGGTCTCGTCGGCGAGACCATTGAGCACCTCATCTCCACAGACCTCGCGAAAAATCCGCACTTCCGCCCCTCCGGCATCACCGTAGCGCCCGATGGTTCACTCTACTTCATGGACTGGTCGCAATACCTCATCGGCCACCTTCAGCATCATCTCCGCGACCCCTATCGCGACCACGCCCACGGTCGCCTCTACCGCATCACCTACGAAGGTCGCCCCCTCCTCGTCCCCAAGAAGATCGATGGCCAGCCCATCGCCAGCCTCCTACCACTGCTCAAGGAGCCTGAAAACGACGTCCGCCTCCGCACCAAGATGGAACTCGCCAAGCATGACGCCAAAGAAGTCGCCGCTGCCACCATGGCCTGGGTCCGCACCTTAGATCCTAAGGAAACCGGCTATGAACACCACCTCCTCGAAGCCCTCTGGGTCCACCAGTGGAACAACATCGTCAATCTCGAGCTACTCGGCCGCGTCCTAAAATCCAGCGAACCGCGCGCCCGTGCCCAAGCCATCCGCGTCATCGGCTACTGGCACGACCGCGTCCCCGGTGCCCTCGCCATGGTCAAGGCTGCCGCAGATGATTCCGCCCCGCGGGTCCGGCTCGAAGCCGTCCGTGTCGCCAGCTTCTTCCGCGAAGCTACCGCCGCAGATGCCGCCCTCACCATCCTCAAGCACCCCATGGATGACTACCTCACCTACACCTTCGGAGAGACCATGAAACAGCTCACCCCCTGGTGGAAAGACGCCATCCGGGAGGGCAAGGAACTCGCTGCGGATAATCCTGCCGGCATCAACTACCTCGTAGAATCCGTCGCCACCGCAGACCTCGCCAAGCTTCCCAAGTCCCTCATCACCTACACCGCCATGCTCACCCGGCCGGATGTGGCAATGGCCACCCGTGTCACCGCCCTCACCGAGCTTTCCAAGTTAAAAAGGTCCGCCTCCCCCACCGCCACCTTGGTCAGCGTCCTCATGGCCGTCCCACTACGCGACGACTCTGGCACCGCAGATCTCTCCACCCTGCTACTCCAGCAGCCTGCCGCCCACCTCAAGTCCGCCCGGGATTCCCTTCTCGCGCTCTCCCTTGCCACCAACTCCGCCACCGTCAAGCAAGCCGTCTGCGCTGCCCTCATCACCGCAGACGGCAGCGTAATACCTGCCACGGATACCGCGAAAAAGTCACCCCAAGCACTCATCCATTTCCTCGGTGCCTTACCCCGCGTCATCGACCCCGCACTCCGCAGCACCGCTTACCCACTCGTGAAAAATCTACTGGCTGCACCCGCTGCCAGTGAAAACTCAGATGCCGTCGCGCCGCGTGCCCGCTACATCCGTGTCTCCCTACCTGGCATTTCCACCCTCTCCCTCGCCGAGGTCCAAGTCTTCAGTCATGACAAAAACATCGCACCCACTGGCATCGCCACCCAGCAAAGCGTGTCGAGCGGTGGCGAAGCCAGCCGCGCCAATGACGGCAAAACCACTGGTGGCTACGGCTACGGCTCCG
>JAYVEJ010000381.1:0-1707 GCA_043748885.1 Luteolibacter sp.
CGTGAATGATCACGCGCTGGGAGGTGAGGGTTTTCGGGTCGAATCCGCCGACCGGATTGAAGCGGACGAAGCCTTTGTCATCGACGTGGGTGACGATGAAGCCGATCTCGTCCATGTGGGCGGCGGCCATGGTTTTCTTGGCGGCAGACTTGCCTTTTTTGAAGGCAATCACGTTGCCCATGTTGTCCACGCGGACGTCGTCGGCGAGACCTTTGAGCTCGGCGAGGACGAGGTTGCGGATTTCCTTTTCAAATCCCGGCGCACCGGGGGCTTCACAAATACGGGCAAGCAAGGGGATGTCGATTGGCATGGCGGGGGGAAACTAGCGTGCAAGCCGCCGCTGACGAGCGAGAAATAATTGTGGCTTGGCGGGCGACGGCGGATGGTTACAGTCCCGCCATGAAGGGACATTTGATGATCGATCTGGCCAATTTGCCGGAGGAAGGGAAAAGTTTTTCAGGCGAGCTACCGCAGGAAACCTTTGATTTACCGGAAGGCGATGCGCAAGCCGTCGGCCCGCTGGAATACGACCTCTGGGTGCACCGCTTCGGCCCCGAGTTGTTGCTGACCGGCACGCTCTCCGCGCCGTTCGAGTTCACCTGCGTGCGGACGTTGCATCCATTCGTGCAAACGATCCGCTTGGAAAACGCGGCTATCTCACTGGAGATCGAGCGGGAGGGAGTCATCGACGTCACCGACGCCCTGCGCGAGGAAGTCTTAATCAACTTCCCGGTGGACCCCAGATGCGAGGAGGGAGACACCCCGCAGAAGTGTGAAATAGATTCCCGATATTTATCAGTGGACAAGCCCGCAGAAGATGGGCTACCCACTCCGCCCCGCGCCGAGAGTGACGACCGATGGTCTGCTCTCGACATCCTCAAGGACCTCAAGGACCAACCTTAACTAAACTACGACCATGGCCGTACCAAAACGCCGCCAATCCAAAAGCCGCTCAAAAATGCGCCGCGGCGCTACCCGCTGGCGTGCACCGATCTTCAAGAGCTGCCCTGAGTGCGGCAGCAAAGTGCCTTCGCACATCGCTTGCCCGTCTTGCGGGTATTATCGCGATCGCAAGGTGCTCGACGTCGAAGCTCTCTGAAGCTAACGACGTGCTTGCCAAGCCCATTGCCGCTCGGAGGGATTCTCCTTGCGGTGATTTTTTGTAGCTCCGTTTTCCCTAACCGCATTCTCAAGCTTGCATGAAAGTCGCCTTGGACGCCATGGGCGGGGACCACGCCCCCGCCGTCAATATCGGAGGAGCCATCGACGCGCTGCGTTACTATCCCAAGCTCCAGCACCTCTACCTAGTGGGGGTTCAGGAAATCCTTGAGGAGGAGTGCCACAAACAAGGGCTCGATCTGAACGACCCACGGGTGAGCATCGTCCACGCCCCGGAAGTGATCGGCATGGCCGAGCCGGGTGCGAAAACGGTGCGAAAGAAGAAACTTTCCTCGATCAGCATCGCCATGGACATGGTGAAGGACGGCCGCGCGGATGCTTTTGTTTCCGCAGGAAATACCGGTGCCGCCGTGGCCGCCGCGACCTTGAAGCTGCGGACTCTGCCCGGCGTGGACCGCGCCGGCATCGCATCGGCATTGCCCAACGAATACGGCATTTGCCACATCCTCGACGCTGGGGCCAATCCCGAAGCCAAGCCCGAGCACCTCGTGGCCTACGCCGTGATGGGCACCGCCTTCTCGCGCGGCG
>JAYVEJ010000382.1:0-1705 GCA_043748885.1 Luteolibacter sp.
GCGGGACTCCGGCGGCGAACGAAACCGTCACCCGCCACGGGCATATCGCCTGCCATGCCGCAGCCATCGGCTGGCAGCTTGGCAGGAAGGTGCGCTTTGACCCCGCCACTGAGAAATTTATCGACGATGACGAGGCCAACCGCATGTGCAGCCAACCCCGTCGCGCCCCTTGGAAGGCCTGAGACAGGCCCGGAACGGTGCGAAGGCAATCGGTGAGGCAAGATCCGGGTTGATAACCCGCGCTCCTGAAATCATTCTCCGTTCATGCCCTCCAGCCGCCTGTCCATTCCCCAATACGCCATGGCCCTCGCCCATGTCGCCAGCCTGCGCTCGGAGGATCCTTACCGGAAAGTCGGGGCCGCCGCGTTGGATTTCGACAACCGCGTGATCGGCACCGCTTACAATGGCCTCGCACCGGGTTACAATCCGCCGCCCGGGTTCTGGGATGATCGCGAGGCGCGGCAGAAATTCATGCTTCATGCCGAGGTGAACCTGTGCAGCCTCTTCCGCCGTGGCGAGGCCAAGATCGTGGCCACCACCACCATGCCTTGCACCGCTTGTATGCAAACGCTATGCGCTTATGGCATTAAGGAAATTTATTATCGCGATGTCTATCATGTGTCAGATGCGCCGGAGATTGCCGCACTTTATCAGGTGAAGTTTGAGCAAGTCACTGACTTTCCATTTGGCGGTTAGAAATGGGTCTAAGCGATCTGCAGCAGTCCATTACGCGATCACGTAATAAACGCTTCTTGACGCGTGTTGCGCCCGAATATCTCATCAGGAGCTATGAAAAAATACACCCTTGCCTTATTATGTATTGGCGCGTCCCTTGGCGCCATTTCGGTTGCCTCCGCGCAAGCGGGTTCTAAACCACCGAAGCCGCCGAAATCACCCAAACACCACCTCACTTTTGCTCAGGCGGATGTGGATGCCAGTGGCGGTCTGACCGTCTTCGAGTTCGCCACCACACAGGGAGCTGGCACGCCGTTGGTGGAAATCCGCAGACGCTTCCTGCCCGCCGATGTCGCCGGTGCCTTTGCTGTGGTGATCGATCCCTTGACCGGTTTGCCCGCCCTAGATCCCATCACGGGTGAACCCGTTCACGGCGATCCGATCCCGGATGGTGAAATCTCGCTGGACGAGTGGAATGCCTGGAGCGCCCTTGAGGAGAAGCCGAAATCCGATCTCAGCCGATTTGATCTCGCCGATTTTGATGGCGACGGCCAGTTGTCACCGGTCGAGTTCGGTTACTTGATTTCAGCCAAAGCAAAGCCCGGTAAAAAAATTAGGAAATTCAACAAGCTCGATACGAACGACGACGGTTACGTCAGTCTTCTGGAATTCAAGAAGCCCGCAGTCGAAGCAATCTGAGCGCGATCACTGCATTTAAACCATCAACACACAAAACGGACGGCCCGCCTTGCGAGCCGTCCGATTTCAGTTGATGAGTTAGAGGCAGACCTTCACACCGCCTGCGGCTGCGCTCTGATAGATCGCCTCGATCAGCGCCACCGCTTTCCTCGCCTCGCGAGCCGAAGTGCTTGGTTTGCGGCCTTCTCGGATTGCTTGTATGACCTCCTCGAAATTCCGCTGATGGGCATGGAACTGGATTGCTTTGGGATCGTTTGCGCCGAGCGCCGCTTGGTTGCCGCGCATCAGCGTTTCACGGAGTCCGGCGTCGTCGGGCTGCTCATTTTTGAAA
>JAYVEJ010000383.1:0-1704 GCA_043748885.1 Luteolibacter sp.
CCTTCGATGACCGGTGCGCGGACAGGTATGGACAGATCCGCCACGATCTGGAGCGCAGGCGCTGTGTCATTGGCCCCTATGATTTGCAGATCGCGGCGATCACGCTGGTGCATGACTTGACGGTGGTCACGGGGAATGTTGAGGAATTTTCTAGAGTGCATGGCTTAAGAGTTGAGGATTGGTCTCAAGGGATTGTTTGAGATCATGGTTTAATTTCCTTCCCACAGTCTTGCATCTCGGTGCCGAAAAACGGGTTGTGGCCGGGGCGGTCTTGGGTCTGGATCCAGCGGCCTTTCTTAGGCGCGTCCGGGATGGCTTGATCAACCATCGGGCATTCCCAAATCTGGAGTTCTGGGAAGCCTTTCATTTTGCGTAACGGCTCGAGGACGGCGGTGGCAGCCATACTGAATTTATAGAAAGCAGCGCGGGCGGCGGGGAGATTTTCGAAGCCGTGGAAATGTTTAGTTGAGTCCAGCGTCTCGATGTTAGGCAATCCTTTGAGTGCTTCCGTGAGTGCGCCAGTTAGCATCATTGCGGGTTCGCTGGCTTTGGTGAAAGCGGCGAGATCATCGGTGGCAAGAGCCTCTGCCATAGCATCGGCGACTTCGGAAAATTCGCGGATTGCCTTTTGTTGGGGTTCGGTGAGTGCCTCCGTCATGGCGACGGTGAGCGGCTCTGGGGTGGGCGACATGAAGGCGCGGTTCATTTCCGCTTGGCCGTCGATGAGGAGATTGCCATTGGTGACCACTTTGTCGCCGGACTTCAGGCCGGATAGAATCTCGACGAGTGTGTCGCCGCGGCGGCCCATTTTCACCGGCGTCTGGGCGTAAGCTCCGCCGTCTTGGTCGAGATAGACGACGGCTTCGGGACCCGTCTGGATGATGGATGAGCGTGGAACCGTTAGGACGGGTGGCGCTTCTACTTTCACAGTTCCGTCAGCATACAATTTGTGTAAGAGCTCCCGGCGACCGTTGACCATGGGGTTAGGCAACTCGACGCGCACCTTGGTGGAGCGAGTGGCTTCGTCGAAGTTTGGATCAATAAAGGTGATCTTTCCCTCAAAGGATTTCCCGGGGAGCGCGGGTGTGCTAACCATGACAGTTTGGCCCAGCGTGATCCACGGCAAGTCCTGTTCGTAAGCGCGGAACATGAACCACATGGTCGAGAAATCGGCGAGCTCAAACAGTTTCTCGCCGGTGGTAACATATTGACCTTCATAAACATTTTGACCGACGACGGTGCCACCAATAGGTGATAGTATCTGCGATGTGAGTGAGTCTGCGGGCTTGTCAGCGACGGCACTGATCTGGTCGGACGTGAGTCCCATTTGGCGGAGACGCAGTGCGGTGTTAATCTTTAGTTCACCTGTGAGTTGACGGTATTCGCGTTCAGCTTGGAGTAAGTTTGGACTATAATAGTCTGCGAGGGGCTGGCCTTTTTCGACTTCGGCTCCCATGTAGTTGATATATAACTTATCCACCCGGCCATCGACGTAAGCGGAGATGATGCGATGGCGGCGGGCGTCGTCGTCGATCATGCCAGCGACTTGCAGGGTGTGGACGAGCGGTTGGACTTTTGCCACTTCCGTCTGCACATGGAGGACTTGGATTTGGGTCTGAGTGAGTGCCACGGTGCTGCCGCCGCCGGTGGCGTCGAAGCCTTTATCGCCCGCGTAAACGGGGGTGAGTTCCATCCCGCAGATCG
>JAYVEJ010000384.1:0-1701 GCA_043748885.1 Luteolibacter sp.
TGGAATACCAACGTCAGGACAACATCCAACGGCAGCGAGATCGCGACCAGCGAACTCTCGAAACCGGGGTGCAGGTCCTTGACGTCTTGACTCGGTAGAATCCGGTGCAGCAGCCTCCACCACAACCGCGTGGAATTGCGCTTCTCCCGCCGCTCGCTCATAGCCACTCTCGCCGCTTACCTTCACCTCACGCTGCGGGCGAAAAGTGCGACGGTCATAGACGAGCCGCTAGATCCCTACCATCTGCGTAAATCCTGTTCATCTGCGGTTCAATTTCTCTTTGTCGCCCTCGTCCGCCCTTCGCCCTTCGACCTTCGACCTCCCCCATGGTCGCCCAATTTCCACCCACCTCCCTCAATCTGCTCTCCAAACTCAAGGCCGGCGGCGAAGAGGGGATCTGGCAGGTTTCCTGGAAACGCTTTCTCGAACTCGACCACGAACCCATCGAAGTGATCGTCCGCTTCTGCTACCGTCACCACACCGGCGGCCACGAACCGTCGTCCGGCTTCATCGAGGACGCCGTGGCCAACACCGTCGCCATCTTCTTCGAACGCGGCCAATACGGCTACGACAAGAGCAAGGGCCGCTTACGCACCTACCTCCGGGTTCTCACCAACGCCCGCGTCGTGGACCTTCTCCGCAAGGAGCGCCCCATCGACCAGCGGCCGCTCGATGACGCCACCCAAGCGAGCCTCCTGGCCGAATCATCGGGAGAATCCGACGCCTTTGGTCGGTCGTTGCTCGCCTCTTTGGTCGAAGACCTCCGCGCCAGCATCCCATTCCGCCAGTTTGAGATCTTCGAGCGGGTCAAACTCAAGCATCAGTCGCCGGAGTACGTCGCCGAGGATCTCGGCATCCAACGGGCGATGATTGACCGCAACATCCACAAGGCTTTGACCGCCCTGCGCGAACTCGCTTCCCACGCCCAATACCAAGAAGAATTCTACCCATGAAAGCCATTACCCTGCTCACGCGCTCCGGCGGAGCCGATCTCACTCCGGAGGAAGACGCCCAACTCACCCGGGAATTGGCCGACGCCTACCACATGGACGAAGCCTCCGCCACCAGCCGTGATGTCCAACGCATCGCCGAAAAAGTGCGGGCGCGGCTAGACAATCCTCCGCCCGAAGCTCGGCCCGAGCTGTAGCGGCGCGTCTAGGACCATCACAAATCATCTGGAGCCAGCTTCCTGCTTGACAGTATATCCACCCATGTAGATACATCTCGGCATGAAAACAAAGATCTTCAAAAGCGGTAACTCGCTCGCCGTTAGGCTACCAAAGGCGCTGGAACTGACATGCGGGCCAGTCTCCATCCATCGTGAAGGCCGTAAAATCATCATCGAAGAAGTGACCGAAAACGGCTGGCCAGATGGATTTTTTGAAAGCGTGCGCATTTCCCGCAAAGACTTCGGACGTGAAAAAACCGCTTACGTGGAGAAAGGGCTTTGAAGCGAATCCTCGATACCAACGTCTGCATTGACGTTTTGCGTGGCCGCAAAAAAGTCGTCGATCAACTTGCGGCTTGCCGCCCAAAAGACTGCTTCATCTCGGTCATCACCGAGTTCGAGCTCTTCCAAGGCGCGGACCGGGCACCAGCCGAACATCGCGAAGACGAACGCGCCAAAGTCGTGCGCTTCGTCGCCTCCTTGCAAATCCTCCCCTTCGATTCCGCGTGCGCCCGCATCGCAGCCCAGCTCAA
>JAYVEJ010000385.1:0-1695 GCA_043748885.1 Luteolibacter sp.
GGCAGGTAAACCCACATCCCCCAGATCCATGCGCGGGCGTCGATGATGCCGCACAAGCCGTCCATGAGCAGGCGGCGTTTTTCATGGAGGTCGCCGGGAGCGGCGATGATTCTACCTAGCAGGTTGACGATTTGACGAACGTCTTGTTCGGGAAGTGTGAATCGGCAATCTGATGCTGAAGCCATGATTGATCCCGGAGCTTGCGGGGTGGTTGGATTTCTCCCAAGAAAAAACTCGGAAGATTTCCGCGCACAAGGACTGCTGGCGGCGTTTGATTCCATCGGCGTGGGAAGGAATGCTTAGAGCACTTTGACTTTGATCTTCCGGCACGGATCGCGCTAACCTAGGTTTTTTAAATCCTCCACTGCGTAATCCCATGAGCACCCTAGCAACCACCGTCGATGGCCTGAAGTTCAGCAACCCTTTCGTGATCGGCTCCGGCCCTCCGGGAACCAACGTGAAGGTCATCAAGCGGGCCTTCAAGGAGGGCTGGGGCGGCGTGATCGCGAAGACCGTTAGCCTCGATTCGTCGAAGGTCATCAACGTCAGTCCGCGCTATGCCAAGCTGTTAGCGGGCGATGGCAAGGAGGTCATCGGCTGGGAAAACATCGAGCTCATCAGCGACCGGAAATTCGAGGTCTGGCTCGATGAATTCAAGGAAGCCAAGGACGCCCATCCCGAAGGAGTCCTCATCGCCTCGGTGATGGAGGAGTATCACAAGGACGCTTGGTGTGAGATTATCGAGCGTTGCCAAGACGTCGGTGTGGATGCCTTCGAGCTGAATTTCTCCTGCCCTCATGGCTTGCCGGAGCGCAAAATGGGTGCGGCGATGGGCCAAGATCCCGCCATCCTCGAAGAAGTTTGCGGCTGGGTGATGGGCGTTTCAAAAATCCCGGTGTGGGCGAAAATGACGCCTAACATCACCCACATTGAGGAGCCGTCAGCCGCCGCCTTGCGTGCCGGTTGCCATGGTGTTAGCGCCATCAATACGATCCGCAGCGTGATGGGGGTGAACCTAGAAACCCTGCGCCCGGAGCCAAGCGTGGAAGGTTACACCACCCCCGGCGGCTACTCGTCGAAAGCGGTGAAACCCATCGCCCTGCGGATGGTGATGGAAATCGCCCAGCTCATTAAAAAAGACTATCCGGGCCGCAGTCTATCAGGACTCGGGGGTGTGGAAACCGGAGCCGATGCCGCGCAGTTCATCTTGTTAGGCAGCGACACCGTGCAGGTTTGCACCGGCGTGATGAAATTCGGCTACGGCATGGCCAAGGATCTCTGTGAAGGCTTACTGGAATTCATGGAAGGCAAGGGCTTCGATACGATCAGTGATTTCAAAGGTCTCAGCCTGCCGTATTTCACCACTCACGCCGATCTTGTCAGCAAGCAACTCGCCCGCAAGGCCGAGGAAGCCGCTGCCAAGGAACATGGCATGGTGAAAAGCGACGCCGAGTGGAATGGCGATGATTTCGTGAAGCAGTCGAACTCCTTGTCGCGCTAACCGAAAGTAGCTGCCGCCTCTCGCACCAATTCAGTGACCTCAACTCTTAGAGACTGTTTTGAAATTGCGAATACTGTTGGAAAGGCTAAGGGCTGAGCGCCAGTTGTGTTCTTAGAATGATTCCAGCTTCCTTAGCCCTCTGAATGTGACGAAATTGTCACTTGTACGATTCGCTCGTACCTGCCTGAATCATC
>JAYVEJ010000386.1:0-1693 GCA_043748885.1 Luteolibacter sp.
ACTGCCGGATTATAACAGATTCCGAACTGCGAGACGCAAACGCCGACCCACCTATGATCGGGCGGATAGTAGCGCTCGCCGTTGAAAAGTTCTGGAATCGGCCCGTCTTTCGCGAACCATTCTGGCTCCGAGTCGAACACCCGCAACGGCACGAACCGGCCCTGTTTTGCCTGCCCCGCGAAGTCCGGCTCACCGCCGCCGAAGAATACATCCACACCGATGCCAGTGCGTCCGGTTTCCTCCGCCGCCTTGAAGCCGGCGTCGATCACCATGCGGATTTCCGAAGTCCCGCCGGGCGTCCGCCAGTCGATGTAGATCGAGCGACCGGTGGTTTTTTTCCAATGAGTGGCAAATGCCTCGCCGAATTCCTGGCGGATCGACTCGTTGTGCGGACTGAGGATGACCAAGCGATCATCGGCGTTGCGGGAACTCGTCGTCGCCGATTGGCGGCGCATCACCAGCGGCAACGCCACGATCAGCGCCAGCAGTCCAAAGATGATTCCAGCTCTCGGTTTCATCCGTTGTTAGGGTTTTAAAATCACGACATCCTCGTGACGGGCATGAAGCACGAGCTTCTCACCGCCAAGCTGATGGATGACATGTGGGTTCATCTCCACAACTTGCTGGCGACCCGCCGCCGTCTCGATCCAGTATTGGATGCGCTGGCCGAGATAACAGCGGTCCACGATGCTCCCGCTGACTTCGTTGTCGCCGCTTTCCTTGTGCAATCGCCACGCTTCCGGGCGGATCGAAATCCGCACATTTTCGCCGACCGCAGGCGACCAATCCGGGTCGCTCACCCGCCCGACCAGCGGCCCGGCGGCAGTCTTCGCCAGCGTGAATCCGTCGCGAGTCTCGATTGCCTCGCCGTGGATTAGATTCGTCTCGCCGATGAAATTTGCGACAGAGGCGCTGCGCGGGGTGCGGTAAATTTCCTCCGGCGTGCCGATCTGGCCGATCTTGCCGCGAGTCAGCACCGCCATCCGGTCGGCCATCGCGAGTGCTTCTTCCTGATCGTGGGTCACATAAATGCCGGTGAGGCCGTTTTCCTTCACGATCCGCCGGATTTCACGCCGCATCTCGACCCGGAGTTGAGCGTCGAGATTCGACAGCGGCTCGTCTAGCAGCAGGCACTTGGGTTTCACCACCAGCGCACGGGCGAGCGACACTCGCTGTTGCTGACCACCGGACATTTGGTCAATCGAGCGCTCGCCATAACCCGGGAGCTGGACCATTTCCAGAGCTTCCGCGACGCGGCGTTTGATCTCCGGTTTCGGCACCCGTCGTTCTTCTAACCCGAAGGCGATGTTTTGGCCGACATTCAGGTGCGGCCACAGCGCGTAGCTTTGGAAGACCATCGCCGCCTCGCGCTTGTGCGGCGGCATGTGAGTGACCTCGCGCTCGCCGAAGAAAATCGCGCCGCTTGTCGGAGTTTCCAGCCCCGCGATGCAGCGCAGCAAGGTGGTTTTCCCACAGCCCGAGGCACCTAGCAGGAAAAATAATTCGCCCGGCTCGATGAGGAGGCTGATCCCGTCGAGGGCGAGGGTGCTTCCAAAGGATTTGACGACAGACTCGGCGCGGATGGATTCCATGGCAATTGACGACCCAATGCTTTCGTTTGGGCCAGATCAATCAAGCCGTAAGCAGATTAAATGCAGCCCTTTGAATTTTATCGAAGATTCTCTTGCCAATC
>JAYVEJ010000387.1:0-1688 GCA_043748885.1 Luteolibacter sp.
TTAGTTGGTGGAGAATGAAGAGCCAGATAAATCTAGCGGTCCGTTAGTGAGAGGCGGCAGATTCGCGTTCGATGGAATTTGCCGCAGCCTTGCGGCCAAAAGTATAGAACACCGTCGGCGTGACGCCGAGACCTAGCAAGGTGCTGGTGATCAAGCCGCCGACGATGACAACGGCGACGGGGTGGAGGATTTCCTTGCCCGGTTGGTCGGCTGCTAGAACGAGCGGGATCAGGCCGATACCGGCGGCGAGCGCAGTCATCAGCACGGGAACGAGCCGTTCCTTGGTGCCGCGGATGATCATCTGCTTGGTGAAACTCTCGCCCTCGTGCTGCATGAGATGCAAGTAGTGGGAGATAAGCATAATGCTATTTCTAGCAGCGACTCCAGCCACCGCGATGAAACCGACGAGGGTGGCAATGCTAATGTTATTCAACATGAGATAGGTGAGTACAATCCCGCCGACCATCGCCAGCGGGATGTCGCAAAGAACTTGGATGGCGAAGAACGGGGTTTTGAAATAACCATATAAGAGAAACCCGATCACGATCAGGATCACGGCGGTGAATAAAGCGATGCGGCGAGTGGCATCTTGCTGCGCTTGGAACTCACCCTCGAACTTGATGAAGTATCCTTGTGGTAATTTCACCTTGGTCTTCACTTCCGCTTTGAGTCGCTCGACGAGGGTAGAAACATCTCTAACGGTGGGCTTGATCGCCACCGCGAAGCGCCGCTGGCTGTCTTCGCGGAAGATGACATTCGGCCCCTTGGCTTCTCTCACATCGGCGACGACGGCGAGTGGTACTCGCTGGCCATTGCCCATCTCGATGGGAATCTGCGAGATTTTCTCCGGGGTGTCCCGCCACTCAAGCGGCAGGCGGGTGACGAGATTCACGGTGCGCTGGCCATCGCGCAGCTCGGCGATTTCCTTGCCGCCGATGAGGGCGGAGAGTTGCTCGTTGAGGTGGCCGGGTGCGATCCCGTAAGCGCGGGCACGGTCCCGATCCGCCTCGATGCGGAGCTGGGGAATGGATGATTGGACGTCCAGCTTGGCGTCCGCGAAGCCGGGGATGGTTTTGCAAATGGATTGAATCTCGATGCCGATTTTCCGCAGCTCATCGAGATCGGGACCGAAGATTTTCACGGCGACCGGCGCGGAAACTCCGCTGAGCATGTGGCCGATGCGGTCGGCTAACGGCCCGCCGACGACGGCGAAGACGCCGGGCACGGTTTTCAGCCGTTTGCTGATTTCTGCTAAAATCACCTTGCGATCCCGGCCTTTGGTTTCGCCCTCGGCCTCGCGGAAGTCCACGTCGAACTCGGCGGTGGAAACCGGAACGACGTGGTCACCGCGCTCGGCCCGGCCAAGACGGCGACCGACCTTGCGGACCTCCGGCACGGATAGAATCTGCTGCTCGACCACATCGGAAATCTTGTTCATTTCCTCAAGTGAAGTTCCGGGCGCAGAGGTCACGGCGACGAGCGCGGTCTCTTCCTTGAAGGTGGGCAGGAAGTCCTTGCCCATCTGCGGATAGAGCGAGAACGCAGCGAGGACGATCACCACGGCAAGCACGAGTAGCAGATAGGGTTGATTGAGTCCGAAGCGCAGCCAGAGATGCTCTAGCAGCCATTTCATCGCGCGAGTGACACTGCCGTCTTTGTGTTCGTGGCCGACTTTTGGATGTAGTAAA
>JAYVEJ010000388.1:0-4641 GCA_043748885.1 Luteolibacter sp.
TTTCTTCTCGTTGAGATGCCCGTCCACGATGTTCACTCGCGCGTCGCCCTCTTCGATTTCGGTGCCGATCTGGATGCGCTGGTGCTTGAGGGCGGAAAATTTGGCCCTGAGTTCGGCGAGGCGGGTCGTGACTTGGGCGATCTGTTGGATGTGGGTTTCAGAACCCGAAGACTCCTTGGTGAGCACCTCGAGTTTCATTTTCATCCCGTCATAGGTGCGGCGCACCTCGCGGGCTTCGGCGACGATTTCATCCCGCCGCCGGGCGAGGTTTTCTAACTCGGTGAGCAGGGTGACGCGTTGATCCAGCAGCTCTTGATGGACTTCCGGCGTGTTGTTGAGCACGTTGGCCCGCTCCTCGTGGGCTTGATCGAGCCGGGCTTGGCACGCCGCAAGTTTGGTCCGGATGAGTTCCTTTTCCTTGATGAATTTCCGCAAGTTCCAGTACTCGACGGACAGCGCCTCGATGCCCTCGACCTTCTCCCAAATGGCGGCACCTAACTGGGCCTCGGCCTCGCGCAGCAAGTGCATTTCGCTTGCGGCGTCGGCCATCCGGTAGTTTTTGCGGAAGTATCCAAAGGCTTGGGCGAAGCGGGCGATAAAATAGCGGGACGAGGTCATGACGGGTTAATTAGAAATTTTTCGCTGCAAGCTCTCGATCACGGATGGGTCTTCGAGGGTGGTCACGTTGCCGGAGATTTTGCCGGTGCAGACGAGTTCCTTTAAGAGCCGCCGCATGATTTTTCCAGACCGCGTTTTGGGCAGGCCGGGTGCGAAATAAAGGTCATCCGGCTTGGCAATCGCACCGATGACTTTGCCGACGTGGTTGCGTAACTCGACACGCAGTTCCTCGGACTCCTCGTAATTTCCCTTCAACGTAACGAAGGCTGCGACCGCCTGACCCTTCATGTCATCCGGCCTGCCGACCACCGCCGCTTCGGCGACGGCGGGATGCGAGACGAGCGCACTCTCAATTTCCGCCGTGCCGAGACGGTGACCGGAGACGTTGAGCACATCGTCGAGGCGACCGATAATCCAGAAGTTCCCGTCCTTGTCGCGGCGTGCGCCATCGCCAGCCGTGTAAATGCCAGGGTAGTCCGACCAATAGGTTTTCTTGTAGCGCTCCTTGTCGTTGTAGATCGAGCGGATCATCGACGGCCAAGGCTTGCGGATCACGAGCCGCCCATCTTGGCCGGGTTTGCACTCGTTGCCGGCGTCGTCGAGGATCGCGGCGTCGATTCCGAAGAACGGCAACGTCGCGGTGCCCGGCTTGCACGGCGTCGCGCCGGGGATCGGAGAAATCAAAATCGCACCCGTCTCGGTCTGCCACCAGGTATCGACGATCGGGCATTTCCCGCCGCCGATGTGCTTGTGATACCAGTTCCATGCCTCCGGGTTGATCGGCTCTCCAACAGATCCTAACAAACGCAGCGAGGACAGATCGTGGGCCGCCGGGAAATGATCACCCGCCTTGATAAACGCGCGGATCGCCGTCGGCGCGGTGTAGAAAATCGAGACGCCATATTCCTCGACCATTTGCCAAAAGCGCCCGAAGTCCGGGAAGTTCGGTGCGCCTTCATACATCACTTGCGTCACGCCGTTAGCCAGCGGGCCATAGACGATGTAGGAGTGCCCGGTGATCCAACCGACGTCGGCGGTACACCAGTAAACATCGTCGTCGCGCATGTCGAAGATGTATTTGCAGGTCGAGTAGGTGCCAGTTAGATAACCGCCGGACGTGTGGAGAATGCCCTTCGGCTTGCCCGTCGAGCCAGACGTATAGAGCACGAAAAGCGGGTGCTCGGAATCGAAACCCTTGGCGACGTGCTTCGAGGAAACCGTTGCCACCTCATCATGCCACCAGACATCGCGGGTGGCATCCATCGCGATTTCATTGCCGCCGCGCTTGAGCACGATCACGCGCTTCACTTGTTGATATTTCGCCAGCGCCTCATCCACCACCGGCTTGAGCGCGACGATTTTCCCCCGCCGCCAGCCACCGTCCGCCGTCACGATCACGCTCGCGCCGGAGTCCTCTAACCGGTCCACAATCGCCTCTGCCGCGAACCCGCCGAACACCACATTGTGCACCGCACCGATCCGGGCGCAGGCCAGCATCGCCACCGCTGCCTCGGGCACCATCGGCATGTAAATGAGCACCCGGTCCTTGGCTTTCACGCCATTTTTCAGCAGCACGTTGGCGAAGCGGCAGACGTCCTTCTGGAGTTGGCCGTAAGTGATCACGCGTTTGTCGCCCGGCTCGCCCTCCCAGATGATCGCCGCCTTATTCCGGCGCGGGCCGACGGCGTGGCGGTCCACGCAGTTTTCACAAACGTTGAGCTTGCCGCCCTCGAACCATTTCGCGTTCGGCGCTTTCCAATCGAGCACTTTGGTCCACGGCTTCTGCCAGAGTAGCTCCTTCGCCTCGCCCGCCCAGAACTTGTCGGGCTTGGCGATAGACTCCTGATAGAGCTTTTTATAAGCCGCCAGCGATGGGATCCGCGCCTTTGCGGAAAATTCCTTGGATGGCTTGTGGACTGTGTCTGAGTCGTGAGTTGGCAGGGATTTCTTGGCGCTCATGGGTTCGGGAGAAAAACTAAGAAGCCATCATCCGCGCGGCAAGTCCTCAGTGGTCGCCGCTACCCTCGCGCTTCTTCGCGGGTTTCGGGTTTCCCAACAGCATTTGGACTTCCACCGTGTTGAGGGCCGCCCACCCGCCGGGTTCCAGATCGCCGAGCCACAGCGCGCCGATGCGCACCCGCATCAACTTGGTCACCTGATAGCCGAGCGTTTCGAACATCACCCGGATCTGGCGTTTCGCGCCATGATCGAGCACCACTTTCAGGCGGCGCGACGATAGCCGCTCGATGGCCTTCGCCTTCAATTTTCCCTCTTCGGTGAAAACCCCTTCGAGGAATTGGTCGAGGTGCGAGTTCTCAAACGCTTGGTTAGACGTGACCAAGTATTCCTTCTCGATCGACTTCGAGGGATGCATCAACTGCTGTGAGAGATCGCCGTCGTTCGTTAGAATGAGCAATCCTTCCGAGTCCATGTCGAGCCGCCCGACGTGGTGCAGCGCGTGCAACGACGCTGGCAGCAGCGCGTAAATCGTGTCGCGTCCCATCTCGTCGTCGCGGGTGCAGACGTAGCCGCGCGGTTTGTGGAAGGCGATGATCATCACCTCGCGCGGAGCCACCCGTTTGCCATCCACCTTCACATGATCGCCCGCGACGACGCGGGTGCCCATGTTGATGCAGGGGCTGCCATTCACCTCCACGCGACCGCCTTTGATGAGTTCATCGCAGGCGCGGCGGGAACCCACAGCGCAGGAAGCGAGGTATTTGTTGAGGCGGGTGCCGTCGTGAGTAGTCATGGAAATAAATGCAAAAGGCGCGAACCCGGTGGGATCCGCGCGTTTTAGAAAATGGATCGGGGCAGAGGATTAACCCTCGTGCTTGGTCTTCGGAAGACCCACTGGGGACCGCCCGGCTTTCCATTCGCCGCGCTCCTTGAGGAGTTTGACACGCTCGAAGCGCTTGAGAACGGAACGTTTGCCGCCGACGGTGGCATTGGACTTGAGGCTATTGTGCTTGGACATCTCGGAGTGAGGTTAAAGAATCGCGGGAGGCGGAAACTAGGGACGCCTTTCTCGCGTGGCAATCCGAAAAAGCGGGAATTTTTCGCGGCAGAACTTGAGGGTGAAATGTAGTTCAGGACTCCAGCCCAATGCCTTTAAGGATTCGTAAAGATGATGGTTTTCAGGAGGGTTTTGAGCTGGCGGTGTTCGTTTTAGGCCAATCTTGGGTGGGTTGTCTCTGGGTTCGGGGGCAACTTCGCGGCTGGCACTCCTGGATCAAGGCGCTGGTTTGAAGGTCATCAAGGATTCGCTCGAGCCACTGCCTCAGCACTTCGCAACCGATCAGATCGCCACCCACCGCTAATAACTCGCCCAACGCGGCGGTCTTGTGCCGCCCTTTTGCAAAGCGGATCCACAGGATCTCCACGCCGGCCCGCGCGGCCACCACCGCGCGTTGCATGGCGACAAGCGACGCTGCCAGCAGCATCGCTCGCACTTCCTGGGACGCCGTTTCGGGAGGCAGCGCGTCTAGCAGATTGTTGTGTCCGTGAATCAGGCAGCGGTCCGGCAAGGACTGGCGGGCGAAGATTTGACGGGCGAGGGTGTTACGGAGATTAAAGCGAGTGCCGTCAAAGGCCACCAAGCGGTAGCCAGCGTAGAAGGCAGCGGGATGGCGGGCAGGCTCCGCGAGCGACCGCAACACCGCCGGAAGGATTTCATGGATGAGCTTCCAGCCGATGGAAAGCGCCCGCTGGCTCAAGGCGCTGTCGGAAATGGTGACTCGGGTGATGGATTTCACGTTGGCGGAGAAAGTGCCGGATCGCGCAACTTCATGATAGACCATGGCCATGATCCATTGCCATGGATAGAATTTGGCCGCTCCGCCTCCGCGAGGGCCGTGGCGGGCAATAATGAGCGGGCAGCAGGCTTCACTCAACAGTCCAGAAGAAGTCCGGGAAAAGTCGCGGAAAAACAGAGGGTGGGGTGTCGATGCATCAGGCATCCGCCTAATCAAAACATTTGTTTCAAAAGTATCAGTGCCAAATGCACCGTTAGAAATTCCTTTG